>JAERSQ010000036.1 GCA_016845525.1 Pseudomonadota bacterium | reverse complement strand
GCGAGCGTATCCGCCGTCTCGCCGGACTGGGAAATCGTCACGACCAGCGTACCTTCCCGGTGTGCGTGGCGGCGGTAGCGATACTCGCTGGCCACCTCGACCTCACAGGGCACCCCGACATATTCCAGCCAGTGCTGAGCGACCAGGCCGGCGTGATAACTCGTTCCGCAGGCAATGATCTGAACCTGCCGGGTGGCGTCAAAAATCTCCTGAGCACGACTGCCGAAAGATTCCTCCAGAACGCGATCGCCCAGCAGCCGCCCTTCGAGGGTATCGGCAACCGCCCGGGGCTGTTCGTGGATTTCCTTTTGCATGAAGTGGCGGTATTCACCCAGCTCTGCGCTGTCGCCCGACTGCGCGCTCTTATAGACCGTCCGCTCAACTATTTCGCCGGCACGATCACGAATCCGGCAATCGCTCCCACGAATATCCGCCACATCGCCGTTTTCAAGCACCTGGTACTCGCGGGTCACCGGCAGCAGTGCGTTGATATCGGACGCCACAAAGTTTTCTTCGCCCGACCGCCCGAGCAGAAGGGGCGGGCCCTGGCGGCCCGCAACGAGTCGGCCCGGCTCGCCGGCATGCACCACAGCCAGTGCGAAACTGCCGTGCAGCTCTGTCATCGTGGCGCGAACCGCATCAGCGAGATCCAATCCCTGCTGAAGGTGAAGATAAACCTGGTGCACGACGACCTCGGTATCGGTTTCAGAGGTAAAACTGAGACCCGCCGCACGCTGCGCATCGCGCAGGGCCTCGTGATTTTCAACAATCCCGTTGCACACCAGCGCCAACGTGCCGTTGCAGATATGCGGATGGGCGTTGGGCTCTGTGACGCCGCCGTGCGTCGCCCAGCGGGTATGGGCGATTCCGGTTGCGCCTGCCAGCGGTGTCTGACGCAGTGCCTGTTCCAGTTCTCCCACCTTGCCGACAGCCCTCGCGCGGTCCAACTCTCCTTCGGAGTTGATCACCACCACGCCGGCGGAGTCGTAGCCCCGATATTCAAGCCGGCGCAGCCCTTCGAGGAGAAAACCGCTCGCTTCGGAAGTTCTGACTGCTCCGACAATACCGCACATAATGTTGTCTGCTCTGTTGGAAAGTTACGGAAAGGTTACGAGGCCCGCTGATTTAACAGGCCAACGGACTCAACCGATTCAGGTTTTCTTCTCTTTTTTGGGGCGTTGCCAGCCGCTTCGAACCTGCTGCTCAGCACGTGTCAGCGCGAGTTGCCCGGGCGGAACATCGCGGGACACTGCGGAGCCTGCGCCCACCGTCGCCCCTTTGCCTACCGTTACCGGTGCGACCAGCGCGCTGTTTGAGCCGATAAAGGCATCGTCATCGATCACGGTGGGGTGCTTGTTGGCACCGTCGTAATTGCAGGTAATGACCCCGGCACCGATATTAACGCGTTGCCCCACCGTGGTGTCGCCCACATAGGCGAGGTGATTCGCTTTGCTGTCCTCGCCTAGCGTTGTGTTCTTGGTCTCGACAAAGTTGCCCACTCGTGCGCCTGCATTGAGGACGGTTCCGGGACGAAGACGCGCGAAAGGTCCGATGGCGCAATGGTCTGCGATTCGAACGCCTTCTACCACGCTGTTCGCCCGGATCTCGACGCCGTTGCCGATTTCGCTATCGATGATCTGGCAGTTCGGCCCAACCGAGACCTGCCTGCCCAGGGTGACCGCACCCGACACCACCACATTGATATCGAAAACACAGTCTTCCCCAAAGCTCAGGCTCCCCCGAAGATCAAACCGTGCGGGATCCCGTAAACCGAGGCCCGCCTCCATGAGTGCTTCTGCCTGGCGCGTCTGGAAGCATCTTTCCACTTGGGCCAGTTCCGCCTGACTGTTCACGCCGGTGATCTCATCAGGATCGGGGCAACCCACCGCACTGACCGTCGCGTCTGCCTGCACCGCACGACCGACCACATCGGTCAGATAAAACTCTCCCTGACGGTTACTGTTGTCGATCTCCCCCAGCCAGGCCTGAAGCCGATCGGCAGGACAAGCCATGAAGCCGGTATTGATCTCGGCAATCTGCCGCTCGGCTTGGGATGCATCCGCTTCTTCAACGATCGCCGTGACGACGCCTTTTCCATCACGCAGTATCCGTCCATAGCCTGACGGATCATTCAGCTCGGCTGTCAAAAGCGCGGGGTTCCTGTCATCGCTTTGCTCCAGCAGGGTGCGCAAGGTATCAGCCCGGATAAGAGGCACATCGCCGTACACGATGAGGACACGGGCGTCCGGTTTGACATCGGGCAAAGCCTGGCTGACCGCGTGTCCCGTACCCAATTGTTCGGCCTGCTCAACCCAGTTGATATCCTCGGCATCGGCCAGGCACTCACGCACCCGTTCGGCGCCATGGCCGTGAACCACGTGAATCCGGTCGGGGGATAATTCCCGGACGGTATCCAGTACGTGTTGTATCAGTGGCCGGCCGGCGAGCTGGTGGAGTACCTTGGGCAGTGCGGAACGCATGCGGGTACCTTTGCCGGCCGCCAGAATGATGACTTCAAGCGTCATGGATCAGGATATTACTGCAATCGCGGGTGCGGGATTTCCCGCAAGACGGGTTTCAGTGAATCTGCTGTTGGGCGTTTGCAGCAAGTTCAGCAGGTGTCGCGTCGCGAACGTCCGTCACGCGGACAATAAAGGTGATGTCCTGTCCTGCAAGAGGATGATTGCCGTCAACGGTGATCTCTGCCTCATCTACCCGAACCACCCGAAAATGCAGCGCCTCGCCCTGCTCGTTTTCGGCATCAAGTTCCGCCCCCACGTGGCGCAGCTCCTCAGGCGCGTTTTCAATATCGTCCGAGAAAGTGAGGCCGGGATCATGCGGACCAAAAGCTTCCTGCGCTCTCAGCAGGACTTCGGTGGTATCGCCTGCGCTTAAGCCTTCGAGCGCAGCGGTAACCTGGGGAAACAGCGGCGCGTCATCGCCGCCGTGGAGATAGGAGACCGGCAATCCGGTGTGCTCGACGATCTTTCCGGACCCGTCCCTGATGGTATAAGCCACCGAAACAATTTTGTCGGATCCGACCTGCTGAGGCACAGTTTGCTCCCGCTAACGCGGACGGTGGCGGAGGTTAACCCCGGCCTTTGCCGCGCAGTTTCTGGATGGCACGAAGCTGGGCCGCAGCCTGGATGAGCTCGGCTTTCGCTTTGGCAAAATCCATCTCGCTGCTGCGGTCACTCATGGCCTGTTCGGCGCGGCGTTGGGCTTCAAGGGCCGCGGCTTCGTCCAGATCACCAGCACGCAGTGCCGTATCGGACAGCACGGTGACAAGATGGCCCTGCACCTCAAGCAGACCGCCCGAGACAAAGAAAAACTGCTCGTCGCCGGCTTCCTGCTGGACCCGGATTTCTCCAGGCTTCAGCCGGGTTAACAGCGGTGCGTGCTGCGGTGCGATACCGATCTCACCCATCTCGGCCGGCGCAAACACCATGGTGCCTTCGCCCGACCAGACTTCTTCTTCGGCGCTAACGATCTCGACTCTAATGGTATTGGCCATTGCCGTATTTCAGCGAATTAGGTAACGGTTTTTGCCTTTTCGACGGCTTCTTCGATCCCGCCGACCATGTAGAAGGCCTGCTCCGGAATGTCGTCATATTGACCGTCGATAATGCCCTGGAAGCTGCGGATCGTGTCTTTAAGAGACACAAACTTGCCGGGCGAGCCGGTAAAGGTTTCAGCAACAAAGAAGGGCTGGGACAAAAAGCGCTGAATCTTTCGGGCACGGTTAACGACCTGTTTGTCTTCTTCCGACAGCTCGTCCATACCCAGAATCGCAATGATGTCGCGCAGTTCCTTGTAGCGCTGCAGTGTTCCCTGTACTGCCCGGGCGGTGTCATAGTGCTCCTGGCCAACGACCAGCGGGTCGAGTTGGCGACTGGTGGAATCCAGCGGGTCCACCGCGGGATAGATGCCGAGCTCGGCAACCTGTCGAGACAGCACCAGCGTAGCATCCAGGTGGGCAAACGTCGTTGCCGGAGAGGGGTCCGTCAAGTCATCCGCGGGAACATAGACCGCCTGGAACGAGGTAATCGAGCCGGTGCGGGTTGAGGTAATCCGCTCCTGCAGGACTCCCATCTCAGCCGCCAGGGTGGGTTGATAACCCACCGCAGACGGCATCCGTCCGAGCAGCGCTGACACCTCGGTGCCGGCCAGGGTGTAGCGGTAGATGTTGTCGACGAACAGCAGCACGTCGCGGCTTTCATCGCGAAAGTGCTCTGCCATGGTGAGGCCTGTCAACGCGACGCGCAGCCGGTTACCGGGAGGCTCGTTCATCTGGCCGAACACCATCGCCACTTTATCGAGCACGCCGGACTCTTTCATTTCATGGAAGAAGTCATTCCCCTCACGGGTCCGCTCGCCCACACCGGCAAAGACCGAGAGTCCCGAGTGCTCCTTCGCAATGTTGTTGATGAGTTCCATGATGGTCACGGTCTTGCCCACACCCGCGCCACCGAACAGGCCGATTTTGCCGCCTTTGGAGATCGGCATAATGAGGTCGATGACCTTAATGCCGGTTTCGAGGATGTCGACCGTCGGCGACTGGTCAGCATAACCCGGCGCCTTGCGGTGAATCGGCAGGGAAGCATCAGCACCCACGGGTCCGGCCTCGTCCACGGGATTCCCCAGAACGTCCATGATCCGGCCCAGGGTCTTCTCGCCGACCGGCACGGTAATCGGTGCGCCGGTGTTGCTGACCTCAAGGCCGCGCTTGAGTCCATCGCTGGAACCCATGGCGATACTGCGGACCACCCCGTCACCGAGTTGCTGCTGGACCTCAAGGGTCAGGCCGTTTTCGCTGACCATCAGCGCGTCGTAGACACGGGGCACTGCGCCGCGCGGGAACTCGACATCGACCACCGCGCCGATAATTTCAACAATGTT
This sequence comes from Pseudomonadota bacterium, assembly GCA_016845525.1. Classification (GTDB taxonomy): domain Bacteria; phylum Pseudomonadota; class Gammaproteobacteria; order Arenicellales; family UBA868; genus UBA868. The sequence goes on along the minus strand of JAERSQ010000036.1, from coordinate 1,466 downwards.
GCCGGTACTCATAGGGTTTTCCTCGTAAAAGTTCCTTATCTCTTCCGTTGGTGCGGGCGCGGTTAAACCGCTGCGGCGCCGCCGACGATTTCAGAAATTTCCTGGGTAATGGCAGCTTGGCGGGCCTTGTTGTAGACCAGCTGCAGTTCATCAATCAGGTTGCCCGCATTGTCCGATGCGGACTTCATTGCCACCATTCTGGCGGCCATTTCGCAGGAGATGTTTTCCACCACCCCGCGGTAAATCAGCGACTCAACGTAGCGCATCATCAGTGCGTCCACGACCTCGCGCGCATCGGGCTCATAGAGATAATCCCAGTGCTGCTCAAGGCGCTCATCGGGCTCCGCCGCCGACACCGGCAGCAACTGATCCACCCGCGGTTCCTGATTCATCGTCGTGACAAAGCCGTTGTGCGCGAGGAACAGCCGATCAATCCGTTCCTCGCTGAAGGCATCCATCATCACCTTCATGGCGCCGATGAGATCGGCCAACTGCGGCTTGTCTCCAAGCTGGGTGGCTTCGGAAACAATGTTCACACCCACCCGCTTGAAAAACCCAAGCCCTTTACGGCCGATGATCGTCACATCGATCTCGACACCTTTGTCACGCCACTCGGACATGCTCTGAAGCACCTGCCGGAACAGGTTGATGTTGAGTCCACCGCACAAACCCCGATCGCTTGACACAACGATAAACCCGACCCGTTTCGGATCCCGGCTCTCGGTGTAACTGTGCTTGTACTCGAGGTTGGCCTGAGCCAGGTGGGCCATCACGTTGGCCATTTTTTCAGCATACGGCCGCGCCTGATTCATCCGCTCCTGTGCGCGGCGCATTTTGCTCGCCGCGACCATTTCCATCGCCTTGGTGATCTTCTGAGTATTCTGGATACTCTTGATCTTGGTTCGGATTTCCTTGGCGCCTGCCATCGTCCTTGCCCTTGTCGGTTCTTACCAGCTGCCGTTGGCTTTGAAGTCCTTCAGCGCTTCATGCAGCTTGTCAGCCACTTCGTCGCTGTAGGCCTGATCGCGGTTCATCTCTTCCATGAGGTCGCTGTGCTGGCTCTTCATGTGGCTCTGCATCGCCTGCTCAAACTCCACGACCTGCTTGGCGTCTACATCATCGAGGTAGCCCTCGTTGACCGCGAAAAGACTCACGGCCATCTCCGCCACGGACATCGTGGAATACTGTTTTTGCTTCATGAGTTCGGTCGCACGTTCGCCGCGCTCGAGCTGCTTGCGCGTCGCCTCGTCGAGATCCGAAGCAAACTGGGAGAACGCCGCGAGTTCGCGGTACTGTGCAAGCGCCAGACGAATACCACCGCCCAGTTTTTTGATCAGGGGACACTGCGCTGCGCCACCCACTCGTGACACCGACAGACCGGCGTTAATAGCAGGGCGGATACCGGCGTTGAAGAGGTCTGTCTCAAGAAAGATCTGTCCGTCGGTAATCGAGATCACGTTGGTCGG
>JAERSQ010000035.1 GCA_016845525.1 Pseudomonadota bacterium | reverse complement strand
GTTCTCGCCGCCGGCGGTCGTGCCGGCGATGTGGTTTTCTCAGGTGTCGGCAAGTCGAGCGATGAAATCGCGAAGGCCCTGACTGCCGGTGTCCGGATCCTGAGCATTGAATCCGGGGAAGAACTGGAACGGGTTAATGCGGTTGCCCTCTCCCTTGGCAGCCAGGCGCCGATTGGTATTCGAATCAACCCCGATGTGGATCCCAACACTCACCCGTATATCGCCACCGGTCTTCGGGAGAACAAGTTCGGGGTGCCGGCAGCGGATGCGCCGGCGCTTTACCGAAAAGCCAATGCGATGGCGGGGATTGAGGTCGTCGGGATCGGCTGCCACATCGGCTCGCAGCTGACCGAGATTGCCCCTTTTTGCGATGCCGTGGAAAAAGTGCTGGACGTGGTGGATACCCTTGCCCAGGACGACATCGTGTTGTCACATCTGGATCTGGGCGGCGGCGTGGGTATCCGGTATTCCGATGAGACGCCGCCTGATCCGAAAGACTACGTACAGGCGATCCTCGCCATCCTCAAGCGTCGAAACTGCGATCTTGCCGTGACCTTGGAGCCGGGCCGCGCGATTGCAGGAAATGCGGGCGTGCTGCTGAGTTCTGTGGAATACATCAAGTCGGGACCCGAGAAAGATTTTGTGATCGTCGATGCCGCAATGAATGATCTGCTGCGCCCGGCGTTGTATCAGGCCTGGCACGAGGTGGTCAGGGTAGATCGTGGCGCGGACCGCAAGATGCGTGTGTGCGATGTTGTGGGGCCCGTCTGTGAGACGGGTGATTTCATTGCCCGCGACCGCCAGCTAGCGGTTGCACCGGGCGACCTTGTTGCGGTTCGTTCGGTGGGAGCTTACGGTTTCGTCATGGCATCCAACTACAACACCCGGCCGCGCCCGGCTGAGGTGATGGTGGATGGTGATCAACTTCACGTAGTCCGCGAGCGTGAGCAGACGGCCGATCTTTTCTCGGCTGAAACCCTGCTGCCGTGACCATCTGTCGGTGTCCATGAATCTGTTGTCCGACAGACCGGCCGACCCGGCCTTTGTCTACGTTACGCTGATTTTTTGCGCCACTGCGGGGGCGCTCGCCTCAGTCTGGTGTATCCACATCGACGATGTCATTAACAATGACGCCGTTGAATATATCCGCGCTGCGGAACAGTTCGCAGCCCGGAACTGGGCAGGGGCATTTGCAGTCCACCAATGGCCTTTCTTCTCCTTTTTGATGTGGGTGACAGGCGCAGCGCTCGGCACCAGTTATGAGACGGCCGGCCAGTTGCTCAACACCTTCTTTTTCACCGCTTCTTCATTGCTGTTTGTGGGTGTCGTCCGTGCCTTTGGGGGCACGTCCCAGCGGCTGACGGTGTTGGCGGCACTGGTTGCGGTGCTGCATCCGTCGTTTAATGAATATCGGGCCTTTATCATTCGCGATGCGGGCTATCTTGCTTTTTATCTGCTGGCGCTCTTTTGGCTTGCACGTTCGGTTCAGACTTCTGGATTACGCTACCCTGCTGGGGTATTAGGCGCGCTCCTGGTCGCCAGTCTTTTTCGGATCGAGGGCGTCGTGTTTCTGCTGTCGGCGCCGCTTTTGATTCTGACGGTGCGCGGCGAGAACGGAGCCTCTCCCTGGGCTCGATTGACACTGACCGTATCGGCGGCGGCCGTGCTCGCATTGGTACTGGGTTGGTGGTTGGTTGCGCCCGGCGGCGCCACGGCTGCAAACGGGGCGGTCAGTACGCCGCTGGACGTCATCGGTACCGCATGGCACCAGATCACAGGCAGTGTGTCTCACAAGATTGCGGTGCTGCGAACGGAGTTTCTGGGAACCTATGCGGCTGAATATGCCTGGGCCCTGTTTGTTTTTGCCGTGCTCATGATTTTGTTGTCGGCCACTTTCTCTCAGCTCACCATCCCGTGGGCGCTGCTGACAATCGGCGGACTTGCTGTCGGCGTGCGTTTCCCGCGCAAACCCCTGAACCGGATCTGGCTGACGCTGGTCGGGATGCATCTCGCGATCCTGCTCGTCTTCGCGGTCATCAAGCTCTTTTTGGCCGCACGTTACCCACTGGCGCTTGCCGTCACTATTCTCATCCTCATTCCGTTTGCGCTAGAGCGCGTAGCGCAGGCCATCCGATGGCACCAGCTCAGAACGCCGGCGCGGGTGCTGGTGATTGTGCTGTTGTTGTGGGCCGGCGGTGAGAGCGTCAGCGGGCTCGACAATGCAACCCGTGCGAGCGCGGTCAAGCAAGCCGGGATTTGGATCGCCGCGCAGTCGAACGCCCCGGGTGCATTGGTCAGCAATGACCGCAGGCTCGCTTACTATGCCGGTCGGCATCGCGATCTGGATTCCATCGAGGGTAATGTCGGCAAAATCCTGCACGGCCTGCGGGGAGACAGATGGGCGGATGCCGAGTTTGTCGCGCTCAGGCTGACGCGTCACGATATCAAAACCCGGGACTGGGTGATTGAGGCGCTCGGCAAGGCGCCTCTTAAGGTATTCGAAGCCGAATCGGGAGATCGGGTGTTGGTGTACAGGCGGCCCTGATGCAGCTTGGCGTATACCGTGCGCTTTTCAGCGGTGCATCATCTGGTCGGTTAGGCCCCGCATTTCATCCACGGACAGGTTTTCAAAATACATCCGGTGCCACAGCTCCAGGTTGAGCAATATCCATAACCTGAAGTTGTGATCCGCTTTGCCGCTGAGATGCTCATCAAGCAGCGTTTGTACAGTGGCAGCGTCAAATATTCCCGCTTGGATAAAGCGGGACTCGGCAAAAAGATTCCTCAAAAAATGGCTGAGGTCATTGCGCAGCCAGAGCGCAATGGGAAAACCGAAGCCCTGTTTTTCGCGGTACACCAGTTCTCTGGGCAAGTACCGGGAGGAGACCGACCTCAGGATATGTTTCAGTTTCATGCCCTTGAGCTTCATGTTGCCCGGAATGCCGGCGGCATACTCAACCAGTCTGTGATCCACCAGGGGAGACCGGTTTTCCAGTGAGTGGGCCATACACATGCGATCGGCGATTACGAGCAGATGGTCGGGCATCCGGGTCATGAGATCCGTATAGAGCATCCGGTCAACGAGTTCGTTGACGTTGTGGGCGTCAAAGTGGGCCAGGATTTTTTCCCGCGAATCCTGTGCATCGAATGTGGCTTGAGCCTTCTCGGTAAAGAGCGAACGCTTCGCGTCGTCAGTGAAACGCAGGAAGCTCATGCTATGCGCATAACGGTCTCCACGGTCGCGCAGGGACATTTCATTCAGCCAGCGCGCTTTTTGTGCGATGGTTTTGTACTGAAAAGTGTCGGGAATCAGGCGAATCAGGCGCGACATGACGCTTTGGCGCAGCCAGCGCGGCATCACCGCGTAATAGTCAGCCAGACGCTGTCCGGCAAAACGGTCGTAACCGGCAAAACTTTCGTCTCCGCCATCGCCGGAAAGAGCGACCTTGACGGTGCGGCGCGCAAGCTGGGCAACGAGATAAACGCCTACGCCGAAAGGATCAGACGGTTCATCCATATGATGGATCATGGCCGGAATCTTGTGGATCATGTCCGACTCCACGATTTCTTCATGCGCCTCCATCCCGTAGCGTTCAGCGACCATCCGGGCGTAGGGCAGTTCATTGAAGGACTGTTCTTTAACGCCGATAGAGAAGACCGGCACCGGCTGATCCTGAAGGCTCGCCATCATCGCTGACACGGTGCCCGAATCGATACCGCCCGACAGGAAGGCACCGACCCGCACGTCACTCAGCATATGCGACTCCACCGTCTCGAGCAGAGTCTGATGCAGCCCTTCTTCAATATCTTTTTCTGAGCCGGGGTGTTTTTTCAGAAAGTCGATATCCCAGTAACGATCGATCTTGATTTTCTGGTTCTCAAACACCAGGCGGCTGCCCGCGGGCAGTTTGTGGATGTCTTTGAAGAACGTGAAATCATCAGGCATGAACCGCAGCGACATGTAGTGCCACAGTCCTTCGAGTTCCATCTGCGGCTCAATGAGTTTGGAGGCAAGCAGACCTTTGACCTCGGAAGCGAAACCAAAGGCGCCGGATGCGTTACTGAAGAACAGAGGCTTTTGGCCCATATGGTCACGAGCGAGCAGCAGTCGCTCGCGCGCCCGATCCCAGAGTGCAAAGGCAAACATGCCCTGCAGATGCTTGACGCAGTCATCGCCATGCTCCTCGTAAAGATGAAGGATGACTTCCACATCCGTGGCCGTACGGAAGCGGTGACCCTTCTCCATAAGCGCTTCACGGAGAGACGGGCTGTTGTAGATCTCTCCGTTGCACACCAGCACGAGGGAATCGTCTTCATTCAGGATCGGCTGGTGCCCTGTCGCAAGATCGATGATGCTGAGGCGGGTCTGCGCCATTGCCATGGGGCCTTGCCGGAAAAAACCCATGTCATCCGGCCCCCGGTGCACGAGTGAATGGGCCATGGCCTCAATGAGGGCGCGCTGCTCAGGGTCTGGACTCAGGATTCCCGCAATTCCGCACATGTTGTGGTGAGATCGTCAGTTGATAGGGGTTATGCGTCTCTCGAGGTCGGAGAATCAGACGGAACACCTTGCTCGGGACAGGCAGATTGTAAGGTCTTTGGCCCATCCTGGGCATGGGATAATCAAAAGATGAAGCGACAGTCCGCAATGGTTGTCAGGCAAAGTCTTCTGCGCCTGGTGACAGGAATGGCTTCTTCATTGCTCCTGATGGCTGGCCTCATGTATCTGGTGGAGCGCACCGGCACCGAGGTGAATCTGGTGATGGTGTTTGAGTCGTTGAAGGCCATCCCGTCCGAAGTGCTGTGGCTGTACACGCTGATCGTTGTAGCAAACACATTGGCTCGCGCCGTACGTTACCGCCTGTTGGTGGACACGCGAACCGATGCCCCGAAAACGCGTTTTGCGCCTTTGCTCGTTGTGACGGCGGTGCGCAATATGGTCGTGGATCTGCTGCCCGCGAGAATCGGCGAGTTGATCTTTGTCGGGATGCTGAAACGGGCCTGTGCTATTCCGGTCGCCTCTGGCCTCGCTGCGGTAGCGCTTTCTTTATTGCTCGATATCGTGGTGCTCATTCCTTTGCTGGCAGGGGTTGCGCTGGTACCCCTCACGGGACCCGCCCTGCGCGAGGGTTCGCTTCCGGCCGCGCTGCTATTGATGGTGTTAAGTGTGGCGGCGGCTCTCGTTCTGTGGCCAGGGCTTCGGCTAATGGCGAGGTGGTGTCAAGGCATAGGCGCCGACCGACCGTGGATACGTCGGTCCGTCGCTTTCCTGTCGGATATCGCCGATGCCCTGAACCGGTCGCGACGCGCCGGGATTCTGGGAAGGGCGCTTGCGATCACGGTGGTGATCCGCTTTCTCAAATACAGCGGTCTCACGCTTCTATTTTTTGCTGTGGTGACGGGTCCCGGGGTGCAGGACATTGATACGGTTGTAACCGATGTTGTTGCGGCGCTGGTGGCATCGGAAGTGGGCGCCAGTTCGCCGATACCGACGCTGATGAGTTTTGGGGCTTATGAAGCAGGTGGTGCAGCGGCTTTGGGTCTGTTGGGATATCCCCTGGCGCTGGCCCTGCTGGTGCTGCTGACAGTGCATGTCGCCAGCCAGATACTAGACTACGCTATCGGTGGAATCTGTCTCGTCGTGTTTTTTCTTATCAGCCCCGGCAGGAAAAATCATCATCGCGAACACAAAAACCTGTCCGCGCCATCAGGTTGGAGAGGGGCCTACTTCGGGCTCGCGGCGCTGGCTTTGGTGTTGGCAGCAGCGTTACTGGTTTACCAGCTGGATCGCGTTCGCTCCGCGCGGTCTCTCGTGGGGCCGCCCGTCGGGGCAATCGCGGCATCGCAGGACGCCTTGGCAACA
>JAERSQ010000034.1 GCA_016845525.1 Pseudomonadota bacterium | reverse complement strand
TAACAGCCGACAGGGGGGGTCTGAGTAAAAGCGTTCGCGTGTCGTGATGAAGGCCGCCAGATTTTCCCTGCTGGCAACCACGGGCTTGGGTTCTCCGGTGGATCCTGAGGTGAACATAATGTACGCAGGAAGTGCACCGGCGAATCCCTGGCGGCCCGTTGTCATCGTCTCAACCGAGGGCTGAAGTGCCGGTGTCACGCATAAGACCCCGGAAATATCCAGGCCGCCGACACAATCGAGCACGGTCGAGCATTGCGCGACAGCCAGCATTTGCCGACGACGATCAACGGGTGTGTCCGGAAGCAGGGGAAGAAACGCGCAACCCACCTTGAGGATGGCGAGAACGGAAACCACCATCAGCGGCGTCGGTTCCGTATGGACGGCAACAACACCCCCGGGCTTCATCCCGGCATCGGTCAGCTGTTTTGCAACGGTTTCTGCCCAGTGATCGATTTCCCCATACGACAGGACGCTGTTGTCATGGTGGACACAAGGGGTGTCGGGTTGTTCAGCGACCCGAAAGTGCCAGCGAGTGAGCAAGTCATTCTCCCCTTGACGGGGGAGTTCTGAGCCGTACCGCTGCATAAGTTGATTCCGATCGTCTGCGTCCATCCAGGGCAGTTCGCTCACCGGGCTCGTCGGTGAGCGGGCGACTCCATCAAGCACTGCAGAGAATTCTCTGAGCATTTGTCCGATGGTCTCAGGCAAAAACAGATCGGTTCGGTATTCAATCAGGCAGTCGAGGCTGTCACTTTGCTCCTCCACCGACAGTGTCAGGTCAAATTTTGAGATGCCGGGATCTTTTTGCAGAACCTCCAGCGACAGATCTCCGAAACCCAGGGGTGCTTTGGGTGCGTTTTGCAGAACAAATACGGACTGGTAGATCGGGGTGTAGGCCAGACTGCGATCGGGATTTGTTAACTCGACAATCCGCTCAAAGGAAACAAATTGATTCTGTAAGGCATTAAGAGACGATCGACGTACCTGTTCAAGCAATTCTTCTGCTGAGGGATCACCGGTGAGGTCAATCCGGAAAGGGAGGGTATTGACGAAAAATCCAATCAGCTCTTCAACACCTTCACCGCTGCGGTCGCTCACGGGGACGCCGACCACAAGATCCGGGTTTCCCGAGCGGCGACTGAGTACAATCGCCCACGCGGAGAGCAGGATCATGAAAAGCGTTGTGGAGGTCTTCGCGGCCAGTGCATTTACTCTCTGCAGCAACAGACCTTCGATCCGACCATTAAAAACAGCGCCACTTTCAGTTTGCTTAACGGGACGCGGGAAGTCCGCGGCTAAGTCAAGAGCCGGAGGAGGGTTTCGCAGTGTCTTTCGCCAGAATGTCTCACTCTCGATGTACCCTTCACTGTTCTTGCATTCGTTGTGCCAGATTGCGTAGTCGGCATAGGTAAATTCCAAAGGGTGGGGTGAGGGCCGATTTCCAGCACTGAACTCCGGGTACCATCGGGCCAGTTCTTGCTGCAAAATGCCTATCGACCATTCATCTGCGATGATGTGATGAGCGATCAGTACAAGCACATGTCTGGCAGTCCCCGTCTTCATAAGATGACACCGCAACAGCGGTTCATTGGCCAGATCAAAGGTCTGAGCAAGCGTTTCCTGAATTCGCGCCTCCAAGTCGGCAGGTTCGGTCAATTCACTATACTGCCATCCGAAATCCGGACTCGTTCGCGTGACACGCACGGGACCTGAGGGACCCTCCTGGAAGTTGCTGCGCAGAGAATCGTGCCTTGCCACAATGAGCGACAGACTTTGCCGTAGCGCCTCCTGGTCAAGCGGCCCGGTAATGCTTACCGTACTGGAAATCTGATAGGTAGACTGAGGGCCGTGGAGCTGGTCTAGAAACCAGAGTTGCCGCTGCTGGTCCGTCACGGGGGCGTTATCTCGCTGGTCGGTTGATCGCGGTGTGAGGGCTGGAATATTGCTACGCTGGTCACTTGATCCTTCGAGCTTTGCTGCCAGATCTCGAAGTACCGGGGCATCGAATAAAGACTGCAGGTCGACGTGCACATCTGTTTTTTCCCGTATTCGGGCTATCACCTGCACCGCGAGCAGTGAATGACCTCCCAATCGGAAAAAGTGGTCAGTGACGCTGATCGCGGAGATGCCAAGCAGGTCCTGCCATATCTGGGCGATGGTCTGTTCCAGGGGCGTGACCGGCTTAACAAAGGTTTCCCGGGATTTGGTGAATTCAGGCTCGGGCAAAGCTGCGCGATCCACTTTGCCGTTCGGTGTAAGGGGCAAGTTCTCCAAAACGACTAACGCCGAAGGAATCATGTAGTCCGGCAGAGCACATCCAAGCAGAGAGTCAAGCTGACTCCTGAGCGCCGTTTCGTGGGATGCTAAAGCCGGGACGTTGCTCACCGCCCCAGCTGAATTATTTTCTGTGACCCAGAATCCTGTCCCTGACAGATCGCTATCTCGGGGAGTCACCAGTGCCTGAAAGGAGCCCCCGTTATCGTCATCCCAATTCAACCGCACCTGGACGTTCTTTTTTTCACCCCAGGCCAGATATTGATCCAGAGAGTCGACTTCGTGCTCCTCGGTTGAATATTCCTTCAGCAATTCGCTGATGTTCTCCGTGTCCTCGGCGTGTTCCAGGGATTCAAGGACGTGTTGGGTCGCGGACAGCCTGTTGTTAGGCAGGCCCTTCAGGTGAAATCCCCGGGGATGTTGAGCGAGAGCAGCCTCGAGAGAGTCGATGACGCCCCTGGGGGTTTGGGGTCCGGGTAAGCGGGGCAGTGCTGCACTCCAATGCCCGGCATCGGTCTTTGTATCCAGGTGAAGCAGGAGATCAAACCGGAAATCACCCAGTTCCGGATCAAGGCCGCTAGGCTTTAAGAGCACCTCTGCAGAACAAGGCCGGTCAATTCCAAAATGTTTTCCCAAAAATGCACCGGGCGTTACAAGTAGTTCCTGTTCAGCATCGCGCGCCCGTTTGAGTTGGGCTTTAAACTCGCCACCAGCGAGGGGTGTGTCTGGCTGTGCCAGCAGGATACGGCTATTCAGCAGATCGAGGAGAGCGAAATGCCGAAGATCTCCGAGAAAGACGATGGCATTCGGCGCAAGACAGGGGCTCAGCCTGTCTATCACTTTAATCAGGTAGTCAATACTCGGAAAATACTGCGCCACTGAGTTGATGACGACCATGTCCCATTGCGATGGCGCCTCAGTCGGGATGCTGTCGGCGGCGCTTTCAATGAGCGTGAACTGGGTGTGACCCAGACCGGCAAGTCGGCCCCGGGTCTTGCTGATCGCATCGGGAGAGAAATCGACCCCGGTGTAATGCGATAGTGAGGCGATGATCCGGGAGGCAATTAAGCCGGTTCCGCAGCCTATCTCAAGGACATGGCGTGGACTTGCAGACAGGATTCTCTCAGCCGTGGTGTCTGCCCATCGCTGCATTTTGCGGTGCGATATCGGTTCGCCGGTGATGCTGCTGAGCCATCCGCTAAAGTCATCGCCATCGGCCTCTGCGGTGGATTGGCGATAACTTTCATCCCAAACGTGCTGCCAGTTTGAAGGCTTTTGCAACTGATCCGGCAGGTGTTCCTGCCATCCGGTCCGTGTCTCCACATAACCGATGAGTTGCTGTCCGGAAGGTGTGTTTCTCGCAACAGCCACGGCGTGTTGAATTGTC
>JAERSQ010000033.1 GCA_016845525.1 Pseudomonadota bacterium | reverse complement strand
CAAATACGCTTCGGGCAAGCGCACCAGGGCTCTTGAAGGATTGCCGATCGGGATCAAGGACGAAAATTTCATCAAGGGCAAGCCGACCTCCAGCGGTTCACTGATCATGAAGGATTTTGTCGCGGACACGACCTCCGTCGGCAACGAACGCATATTACGCGCCGGGGGCATTGTGCATGCAAGAACCGCTACGCCTGAGTTTTCTTCCGCCGGATATACCCACTCACGATTGTGGGGGGTAACGCGCAATCCCTGGAATCCCGAGTTCACACCAGGAGGTTCCTCGGGCGGCTCAGCCGCCTCGCTTGCAGCGGGCACCAGCGCCATTGCGACGGGTTCTGACATCGGCGGTTCTATCCGGATTCCGGCAGGCACCTGTGGTCTCGTCGGGTACAAACCGCCCTACGGCCGTAACTCCGACGATCCGCCTCTTAATCTGGATTTTTATTGCCACACAGGACCTTTGGCGCGAAACGTCGGCGATGCCATCCTGCTCCAAAACGTCATGTGCGGGCCCCACCCCAAGGATATGGCGAGCCTTCGGCCCAAATTACGTCTGCCTGCACACTATCCTCCCATCAAGGACTGGAAGATTGCTTTTTCGATGGATCTTGGTTTTTTTGAGGTGGACCCGGACGTGCAGCAAAACACGCTCAAGGCCCTTGACGTATTTCGTGATCTTGGCGCCACCGTGGAAGAAGTTGAGATTGGCTGGGATCACCGAGCCCTCGATGCCGGTATCGCCTACCTGTCCCATATCTTTGGGGCTTACATGGCGACTTACCTTGCGGACCACGCTGACAAAATGACCAGTTATGTACGCCAGTGGGCAGAAGAAGCTCAAGAATCCACCTCGGCAGATTTTCTTCAGACCCTGGAAGTCGCCAATGAGATGTACGCAACGGTCGGACCCTTGCTGGAAAAATATCAAGTGCTGGTCTGTCCGACCAATGCGCTGCCCGCGGTACCAGCTGACTTTGATCACTCGCAGGATTCGCTGACCATTAACGGTAAATCCGTCAATCCCTTGGCAGGTTGGTTTATGACCACGCCGTTCAATTCCTTGAGTCGCTGTCCCGTGCTGACCCTGCCGACCGGGCGAGCGAGTAACGGCGTGCCAACGAGCCTCCAGATTGTTGGGCGCACCTATACCGACAAGGATGTATTCCAGGCCGGCATGGCCTACGAATCCGTTGCACCCGGATGGTTTGCGCAAGATGGCGTCAGGCCAGACATTCCCGGTGGCTGATTCTTCTTCGCTAGAGCGGGACACGATCTCGCTGGCCAACTGGCGGCAAAGCCCCTACAACCGCTTTTCGTTTCACCATGTGCGCGAGTTCATCCCGACTGCTGATGTTCCAAGCGAACATCGGCCGGCGGCATTCACGCCCAATTTGATTGATGCCGCGTGGCTTGCCGGTGAGCTCAATGAACACGATCTTTCGCAAACCCTTGAAGCTTCCAGCACCGATGCGTTTGTGGTGGTCAGGCAAAACGAGCTGATTTTTGAGTGGCGTGCAGATCATTACCAAAGCGCACAGCCGCACATTCTTTTTTCCGTCAGCAAATCCGTCACCGGGCTGCTGGTGGGAGTTCTTGAATCCCAGGGTCTCATTGACCCTGCAGCCGAGGTAGGCGATTACCTTTCAGAAGCCAAGGACTCGGGCTACGGCCACTGCACCGTTCAGCAGGTCCTTGACATGCAGGCCCAGGTTGCATTTATCGAGGATTACCACGACCAAACCGGGGCCTTTGCCCGTTACCGCTCTGCCACCGGGTGGAATCCGCCTTCGCCCTCCGCCGCAGCATCCGAAGGTCTGGCCGATTTTCTGTTGTCCCTCAAGAGTACAGGCGACCCTCACGGGGAGGTCTTTAGATACCTTTCTCCGAACTCGGATCTTCTCGGCATCATCGCAGAACGTGCGACGAATCATCGTTTCGCCGATCTTTTGGCCGCCCACATCTGGCAGCCGCTGGGTTGCGCACATGACGCCTACATCACGGTGGATCACAAAGGCGCGGCCCGTTCAGCCGGGGGCCTGTGCGTTCATCCACTCGATCTGGCGCTGTTGGGCAGCGCCATCGGACAGGCTGCTGCAGGCGAAGACCACCCTGTGATCCCGCGCAAGTGGATTAACGATACGCTTTCAAACGGCAATCTGGACGCGTGGCGGTCAGGCGACTTTGCCAACTTCCTGCCAAACGGCAACTATCGCAATCAGTGGTACCTCAACGATATCGGCTCACCGGCAATCCTGGCGATTGGGATTCATGGTCAATGGCTTTATATCGAGCCCAAAAGCCAGACAGTCATCGTAAAGTTTTCTTCCGAGGCGCAACCGGTCGATGAAGCCGCGGATATCGAACTGATCGAATTTTTCGACCAGGTCTGCCGCGTACTCAACTGATTCGACGCGTTGCTGCGCGTCTGGCCGATTGCGGGCCAGATCAATCAGGCGCCAATACCCCCGGTACCGCGTGGGCCTGCTTTGGATCGAAACAGCTTTCATCTACGCGCAGGTAGGCAATGCAATCCTTTGGCAGCACGGTGACCTCGTCTACTCCGTTAAGTGCGCCGAGACTGTGCTCGATGGCGCCAGACGTAAGATCACGTTCGCGATCCAGCCGCAAAGTGACACTGTTTCTCAGTTGCGGGGTTCTGCCGGTCGATGCCACCAACAGCCACATTAGCGTCGCCAGAACGCAAAACGCGAATACCCCGGAACTGCCAAACAGGCCCAGCAAAATGCCCCCCAACGCTCCGCCGGCAAAAACGCCCGCAAATTCGAAGGTGTTGTAAACCCCGATCGCGGTCCCCTTGGCGTATCCCGGGGAAAGACGGGTCATCAGGGATGGCAACATTGCTTCGAGCAAATTGAAGCCAACAAAAAAACACACCAGACCGGCGATCAGCGATATCGCCTGATCGGCTCCGGAAAAAAGCACACACTGCCCGACCAGCACGATAAGGATGGCTAACCGGAATACCCAGAACGTCCGCTCTCGTCTCATCCCCAGAATAAGCAAGGGGGCCATCAGCAGTATTGAGCCCACCAGAACAGGAACATAGACCTGCCAATGGCTGTCCCGCTGAAGCCCGAGCGTCTCCACCAGGGCGAACGGCGCTACGACAAAAACGGCCGTCAGTACCATGTGCAAAGTAAAAATCCCCACGTCCAGTCGAAGCAGGTGGGCATTGGCCATGACCTCGCGGAAATAATCCTTCGAGGCCCTTGATCCTGGATCCCCGGCCCCACGGCGTGGCATAGGCACCCACCAGACGACGACCACAATACAGCCCAGAGCCAGCACCGCAGTCAGCCAGAAAATCCCGCCCACCCCGATCCAGCGGTCCAGCGCCGGACCGGCCATCAAGGCAAGCAGGAACGACGCGCCGATACTCATTCCAATCAGCGCCATGGCCTTGACCCGCTGCTGTTCCCGGGTCAGATCTGCCACCAGCGCAAGCACGACCGCAGCAATCGCACCGCTGCCCTGAAGCGCCCGGCCGATGATCACGCCAGCGAGAGTATCTGCCATGGCAGCAACGACACTGCCGGCCGCGAATATCAGCAATCCGAAAACAATCAGAGGTTTGCGGCCGAATCGGTCCGACAAGGTGCCGAAGGCAATCTGGAACAGGGCCTGCGTCAAGCCATAGATCCCGACAGCGAGGCCGATCATAAAAGGGGTTGCGCCCTCCATCTGGGCGGCATACAGCGCCATGACCGGCAGCACCAGGAACAAACCAAACATGCGCAGGCTAAATATCCCGGCAAGCGCACCAACTGAGCGCCGCTCGGAGCGGTTCATTGGGGATTTCTCGGAGCGCAACGT
>JAERSQ010000032.1 GCA_016845525.1 Pseudomonadota bacterium | reverse complement strand
GAAGATAGTGTCTGAAGCAAAACGGGTGTTTGCGAGTCTCGGGGGGATTGTCTCGCGGACTCGTCTCGACCTTCGTGAAGCTAGAGAGCTTTCCTACGCAATTTGCAATCCGATGGCGGCGCGTATTCGATCGGATCTGGGCAAAGAGGCGGCACAACTGAGCAATGAGAACTTTCTGACTTGCGCCGATGATGGGGCAAAAATGAGTGCGGTGGATTACCTTGAAGCAGAGGCCAGGCGGACCGAACTTCGCGGCACGATGAGCGCGTTTTATGAGAAGTATGATTTGTTGATCTGCCCGACGCTCGCATGCTTGCCGTTTCCTGTCGGCCACTCGCAGCCGCCGCACTGGCGAAAGAGTGACGGGGAATTCATGGGTATGGCCACGCCTTTCGATCTCACGGGACAGCCCGCGATTTCTATCCCTTGCGGATTCACTGATCATGGCGCACCTGTCGGACTCCAGATTGTGGGCCCCTATGGCGCCGATGCTCTTGTTCTGAGAGCAGCACGCGCCTTTGAGAAAGCGGTCAAACTCGAAAAAGTGCATCCACCCATCTGATCATCGATAATCCGGTTGTTCATGCCCGACGAGAACGCGAGATGCCGACGCTCTCCACTCATCAGATAGCGCAGTTTAAGCAAGACGGTTACCTCTTCCTTGAAGAGGCATTAACCGATGGGCAGCTTCAGGGTCTGAGGCAGGACTTTGAAAAATGGAAAGAAGAGAGCAGGCATCACAGTGCGCCCTATGGCGATACTTTCGATGGGCGATGCCGCTTTGATGTTGAACCCGGACACAGTTTTGAAACGCCAGCGTTGAGGCGGATCGCATCACCCATTGAGATCTCGGATATTTATCTGGAGGTAATGCGGAACAATCGGGCGTTGGATGCCTTAGAAGACCTTCTGGGTCCTAATATCAGGTTTGAAAATGCCAAGATCAATTCCAAGTTGCCGGGCGCGGCAACCGAGATCAGGTTTCATCAGGATTTTCTTTTTGAAGCGCATACCAACGATGACATGGTGACGGTATTGTTTTTTCTGGATGACGTGACGGAAGAAAACGGACCGCTGGAAGTCGTGCCGGGCAGTCATAAAGGCCCGCTTCATGAGCATTGGCACGCTGGGGTGTTTACGGGAGCAGTCAGCGAGGAAATTACCGTCGAGATGGCGCCCAAGGCCGTTGCTTGCTACGGTTCTGCCGGATCGGCCTGCCTCATGCATACCAGAGTCTTGCATGGCTCAGCGCCTAATCTTTCAAACGCGCCCCGTACGCTTTTCATCTGTGAATATATGGCGGAAGACAGTTATCCTCTGCATGCGAACCATATTCCAAGCAAGTACATGTACGAAGTGGTGCGCGGTGAAGCGACCGGTAGGGTGCGCTGCAGCAACTATGAAATGGCGTTTCCTGAGATGCCCACGGGAGCGTCCTTTTTCGAGCAACAGGCCAAGGCCTGAAATTTGGCTTATTACGAGACGCTTTAAACAAAGGCCGTTTGATGAGAGCATCTTTTGAATGTGTTGATGGGCATACGGCAGGCATGCCCGTACGGATGGTGGTCAGCGGTGCGCCGAATCTGCAGGGTGCCGACCAGAGCGAACGGCGCCAGCACTTCATTCAGGAATTCGATTGGATTCGCCGGGCGCTGATGTTTGAACCTCGCGGGCATTCCGCCATGTCGGGGAGCATTATCTATCCGCCATCGAGCGATGACTTTGACATGGGTGTGATCTACATTGAGACCACCGGTAGTTTGCCGATGTGCGGACATGGCACTATCGGGACAGCAACTTTTGCACTCGAGCGCGGGTTGGTGACACCGAAAACGGAAGGACTGCTTCGACTCGAAACCCCTGCGGGGCGTGTTGACGTTCAGTATGTTCGGGAAGGAGAGAAGGTCACAAGCGCCAAACTGATTAACGTGCCATCGTTTCTGATGCATCGGGATATGGAGATCGAATCACCGGATCTCGGTCCGCTTAAGGTCGATATCGCCTATGGCGGCAATTTTTATCCGATCATTGAGCGTCAGGAACACTTCAAAGACATCAAGGATCATGATGCGTCGTCTTTGATTCAGATGGGTATCCGCTTGAGAGAAACGATCGAAGATGCCTGCGAGATCGTCCATCCACTCGATCCCAGCATCTCGGGCTTGCGTCACTGTATGTGGACAGGCGAGGCGATGGATTCGGCAAGCGACGCTCGGGGATGCGTGATAGCGGGCGAGATGATCGACCGCTCTCCGTGCGGCACCGGGACCTCGGCACGTCTTGCCCAGCGGGCTGCCAGAGGACTCCTCGGTATCGGTGAGCCCTTTGTCCATGAGAGCTTCATCGGCAGCGTATTTACCGGCACGGTGGAAGAAGACACGATCGTGGGGGAATATGAGGCAATTGTTCCAGGTATTTCCGGCTCTGCGCATATCACCGGATTCAACACGATCTATGTCGACTCCAATGATCCGTTTCCGGAAGGATTCGTGATCTGAGCTCCCCAATAAAGCGGCCTGAAGCTGCACAAGTGCCCTGCACGGTGAAAGCGGAAGTCCTTTAAACAGCAATCACATTCGTTTGGGTATGTGACGTGAAGTGACTCCTGCTGCCATCATCCAGACGGCGCCGCCGGCGAAGACTACCGGCAGGGAAAAGAACTTCAGCAGCACCGCAAAGATCCCCGGTACCGCCAGGTTGGCCGTGTCTCGGTACGTTTGATAAACCCCAGCCATTTCGGTGCGTTCGCGCGGTCGAACCGCCCGCAAAAACAGTACGTGACCTGATCCGTCCAGCATCGTTGCGCCAAGGGCCGCCAGAATCAGCAGGGTAACTGCGAGTGAGGGGGACTCTGCGAAGACAAAGACAGCAGTGGTGGCGAGACTGGTCATTACAAATCCTGTACGCATCAGCAAGCGCAGCGAGTAGCGTCGCGCGACCCAACCCCAGAACGGAACGGTCAATGTCCAAGCTGAGCCAATGGAGACAATCGCTGATCCCCAAAGTTCTCCCAGCCCCGTGTGAACCGCATAAATCGGGGTATAGATGATGAACAACTGCCACCATCCTGATCTGGCGAGGGTAAGAATCCAGGCCAACCGCAGACGGGACTGCTCCAGAAATCGCTTAATGTTCCTTATCAGGTTGGAACCCACCGGATGTCTTTGAATATCAAGATGATGCAGCCCCAGGCCTCGGAAATAAATCAGGGTCATGACCGAACCGAATAGCGCGACGCCAAAGGGCAGCCAGGCGCCGTAACTTGTCTGAAGATAGACACCGAGCCACGGGCCGATCGACAGCGCCGCGACGGCTGCAATCATCCGCCAGGGTTCAAACTGTGAAAGTTGACCTCTTGGAACACGTTGCATCACATATAAATTGAGAATCACCTCTATTGAGGTGATTCCGAAGATGTGAAGCACCATTCCGAGAGAAAAGGCAAAGAGGCTCTCCGTCGAGAGCAGCAAAACAGAAACGGTCATGACCAGGAGACTCACCAAAAACCCAGCATACAGGCTGACATGACGAAGGATCGAATAGACGCCTAAACTGATTCCGATTCCGAAGATGCTAACGGCGAAAAACAGGACGCTGACATGTTGCGCGCTGCCGAGTAACTCAAGCGCCTTAAGCGGCAGAATAGATAACAGCACGGCACGGGCGATGGTCGCTACGAAAAAAAATCCCGCGAGGGGAAGATGCCGACCTGTTGCGGCCTGAGTCATTCGAATTCGAAAATCCCGTCGGGGCGTGATGGGCCTGGACTAAAGGCCTTCAGAAAAGGTCCGACCCATTTCATAGGCTTCCTGGATCATCGCGGCGGGGCGCGCACCTCCAGCCGTGGAGTGGTGCAGGTAGGCAAACCGTCCATCTGAGATTCCACAATAATCAAATATGCCGGTGACAATCTGCGTTTCAATTGCAGTATCGTATCCGCGCTTGGCATAAGTGGGCCCATCAGAGGCGGAAAGCCCAATAGCAAGCGCCCGTTTGTGTTTGAGAGTTCTCGAGCCGTAGGCAACATCTTTGTTCCAGACCCGGTCGATCCAGCCTTTCAGCATTGCGGGAAATGACCACCACCAGATCGGAAAAACCAGGATGATCCCCTGGTTGCGTTCGAGCCGCTTGATTTCTGATTGCACTGCCTCAGAATAGATTTTGTTATCGGTGGTCTGGTCGGGTTCATCGGCGGGCAGGATCAAAGGGTCAAAGCCCTCGGCGTAAAGATCTGCCAACTCCGTTTCATGGCCTGCCGCTCGAAGCCCTTCGATCACCGCCTTCGCGATCTGAGCGGTGAGCGAATCGGGCCTGGGATGGGCCATGACGACAAGAACCTGCATTCTTCTTTCTCCCCCGTGTATTTGCGTCTCAATATAAAGGTCAGGTCTTGGCTTTTCCAGTTATCATTGCTCCGTTTTAGGAATGAGGTGATCTTTTTCGTCTGATTTGAGGCTCCCGCTTTAGTGAAAACCCCAACGGTCATCCTGCATACCGACAACGCGGAAGCGTCAAGAGAAGTGCTTGAGAAAAGGCATCCTGATCTGCCAATTTGGACCTGTAGCACGTACGAGGGTCTTGCAGGATTAATCAGTGAGACTGAGGCTGAAGTCGTGTATTCCGTACGCTTCAATGGAACCCCAGGGTTCCCAAGGGAGGCGCTGGTGAACTCTGAAATTGTGCGCTGGGTTTCGGTGGCAGGCTCAGGCACCGACCATCTGGCACCGTGGGATTCGGGCCATGTTACGGTGCCTAACGCGGCCGGCGTTGTGGCAGAGATGATGTCGCAGTACGTCCTGGGGGTAATGCTGCACTTCTCTTTGGGATTTCCAACATACCGCGCTGCGCAGGCCCGCCAGGAGTGGCTGATCGGGGAAGTCGAACCCATCGACGGGAAGACGGTGCTGATACTGGGCTTGGGCAACACAGGTCAGGCCGTTGCCGCACGCTCAAAGCTGATGGGATTAAAGACGCTCGGCGTCAGGGCAAACCCGAAAGACACGCCCCATGTTGATGAAGTGCATAGCATGATTGGGCTTGATGCATTATGGGAGCGCGCTGACTTTCTTGTGGTGTGTGTGCCGCTTTTGGAGAGCACCCGGGGTCTGGTCAACCAGGCCGCGTTCAATCGCATGAAATCATCCGCCGTGGTTATCGATATTTCCAGAGGCGGTGTCATTGAGGAGACGGCATTGATATCGGCGCTCGACAGCGGAAAAATTCAAGGAGCAGGGCTTGATGTGTTCAGTACGGAACCGCTTGCCAAGGGCCACAGACTCTGGAATTACGAGAACGTGATCATTACCCCGCACTGTTCGGCGGTTTATGCGGGCTGGGATCTCAAATCCGTAGAGATGTTTGCGGAAAATCTGACGCGCTACCGTCAGGGTCAAGCACTCTGGAATATTGTCGACCCCGCCCGGGGTTACTGACGAACCGGGTCGATCTATCAGTTTTTCAGGAGATCAAAAAGCTGTCCTGGGCAATTGTCATGATATCTTAGGCCCAGAGCACGCATCAGGCAGAACATCATGGCCTGGTTTGATGTGATCACCGCTTTCCCAGTCCGAGATTCGATTCGATCGAGAACTTCTACCGAACGCATGTCGGTACAACTCAGAACCAGCGCTTTCGCCTCAGGGTGATCGGCACGACACGCGAGTTCAGCCACTTCATCCGGGCTGAGTTCTCCTTGTCCGTAGTTACCCAGTTCCCGCCCAATATCGGCACACTCAACCGTTGTGATCTGGTGGCTCTCGAGAAAGCGAATCGCAAGCCGGTTTATCTCGCCAACATAAGGCGAAGCAAAACCGACTCGGGTGATATCGAGTGCATTCAGTGCTTCGATCAGGCAGCTCGCTGCCGTCAGTGAGAGAGCGTTTGAGTGGGCGTTTATTCTGGCTGCCAGATCTTTATCAAAATCGGCGCTGTGCGTCAGGGTAGCGGAGGTGCAGCCATAAAGCACAGCATCCGGCCGAACACCACAGATCAAACGAAGATCCTCGCTGATATCGGAAGCGCCAAGACCCGCCATCTGTTCGGTCGCGGGAATTTTATCTGCGTCGTAGTTGCCCAGTCGATGAAAGTGCAGCGTTGTGCCTGGTGGACGCATCATCATCATGTCGGGTTCAAGGTTTGTATTGGTGAACGGCACCAGGACACCGATTCGAGCCCCACCGCGGCCCTCGGAACTCATTGCAATACCTCCTTTAAAACCTTTAGGCAGCGATCCATGATGCTTTGCTCGCAGATCGTCGCCCTGAGACAGTCGGCAAGGCCGTACGGGCCCATGCCCCTTAAGGCCAGTTTATTCACCCGTAATTGCCTGTCTGCCTCGGCCGCGATTTCGGCAGAGGGGAACCGGATCAACACAAAATTGGCATGACTCTCAGGTACCGCAAGACCCAAGGCCCGGCATTCATGCGCGAATCGCTCGCGTATGTCTATTGTCCGATGCACGATAGAGCGCATGTGTGTCTGGTCGCGCATGGCGGCAGCAGCCATGATTTGGGCGGGTACCGAGATATTGTTCGGGCTCAAGACCTTGCGTATCTGGGTGGCGACGTCCATGGGGAAATAACCCCATCCAACCCGGATCCCCGCGAGTCCGTAGGCCTTTGAAAAACTGCGCGTGACCACGGTATCACCTCGATCGACCAGCGCAAAGGTTTCGGCAGGATCGTTGTGGTCATCGGCAAATTCTCCATAAGCCTGGTCAATGACCAACAGTACATCTTCTGAAAGGGCCTGCCGTAGCCTGAGAATCTCGTCATGGCTGATCATCGTGCCGGTGGGATTGCCTGGGTTGCACACGAAGACGATCTTCGTCGCAGGCGTTACTGTGCCGAGAATTTCATCTACACAGACCGTGCAATCGATTTCTTTCGCTTGAAGATACCGAGCATCCGTCAGCGAAGCGGCGGTGCGGACATAGCCGTAACCATATTGCGTGCCGACGACCTCATCACCCGGGCCGGCAAAAGTGCGGATGATGCAGTTGATAATTTCCATCGACCCCGCACCGCAGAGGATGCGTTTGGAATCAAGGCCATGGACATCGCTGATTGCCGATCGCAGTTCAGACCACTCGGTATCGGGGTAGCCCTCAGGGCTTGAACAGGCAGCCTTGCCTTCATCTATCGCACTGGGGCTTGCCTCGAATGCGCTTTCGTTTTGGGCAAGGGAAATAAGATCCGATTCTCCAAGATCGGCGAGCGCATAGCCGGCAATACGGTCAAGGTGGGATCGGGCACTGATCATAAATTCATACCATAGTCTTTTTTGGCGCCATCCGGGCTGACCAATCCGCGCTGGACATCAAGTCTTAGCGCATCGGGATCCCGATCGGCAGGGGGCCCAAAGCCTCCGCCTCCGGGCGTTTCGAAAATCAGATAGTCATCAGCGGTCACACGAAGTTCGCCCTTTCCGGGAATCTCCGAGTCATTATCTCGAAAACGGATGCGGCCGACCGCGCCCGGAAGCCCACCCATACGACCGAGAGGTGGAAACTTCAGGCGTTCGACTGAAAGGAACACAATAAACGGCGCACCATTGGCTGAGCTGAGTTCGATGCTTTGCCCCAATCCTCCCCGGTATCTACCAGCGCCGCCAGAATCCGGGCGTAATTCGCGTCGCCAGATAATGACGGGAGCCACAGACTCGGTGATCTCCACCTGTGATCCGAAGACGCCCGACGGATAAGCCGTAGCAGAAAGGCCGTCCGCTTGGGGGCGGGCACCCGTACCACCGTTATGTACCGGTTCAATTGCAAACCGGCGGCCGCCTTCGCGTGCAACCTCTGGCGCATGCCGCATAGGCAGATCGAACATGCA
>JAERSQ010000031.1 GCA_016845525.1 Pseudomonadota bacterium | reverse complement strand
TTTCTTTCATCGTCACAACCCTTCCCTGCGCTAGCGGATCACAATAAAGAGACCCGTGTTACCCCGCACCACATTGAGCAAGAGCATCGCGTCATTTTCATCGACCGCGTGCTCGACATCTTTCAGACTGTAAATCGGCTGCTTGTTGACCGAAATAATGAGATCCCCCTCGCGAAGGCCCGCGCTCCAGGCGAGACTGGACTGTGCCACCTCTACCGCGCGGACACCGCGCTGACCCTGCGGGCCGTCTTCGTCATCGATGTCCGCAAGCCGGATGCCCTCAAGGCGCTTGTTGATCTTGAGGCCCTGGCCTGCCACGGGCTCGATGGCCCGGATCCGTATCCGCATGCTCTGGCGTTTGCCGTCGCGCAGGAAGCTGACCTCGATCTCCTCGTCGGCGCGGAAAAGACCGATCGTATTGCGCAGTGAGCTCGCGTCCACGATCTCGCGTTCATTGACGGCCACCACAACGTCCCCTTCCTGAAGACCGGCATCGGCAGCAGCCGAATCGGGAATCACCTGCGCGATGACCGCTCCGCGCGTGGTGTCTATGCCGAGTGCTTCGGCAAGTTCCGGAGTGAGGTTCTGCGCGATCACCCCGAGGCGACCGCGGCGCACTTCGCCATATTCAATAATCTGGCGGGTCAGCAGTTGGACCATATTGATCGGAATGGCAAAACCGATGCCGATGTTGCCGCCGCCAGGCGCCAGGATCGCGGTGTTAATCCCGACCAGTTCGCCGCGAAGATTCACCAGCGCGCCGCCGGAATTGCCCTGATTGATGGAAGCGTCCGTCTGGATAAAGTCCTCGTAATCCTCAATGTTAAGACCCGACCTTCCGAGGGCACTGATGATGCCTGAGGTGGCCGTCTGCCCGAGACCAAAGGGGTTACCAATCGCGACGACAAAGTCCCCCACCCGAAGCCCATCCGAATCCCCCGGATCGATCTGTTGCAGCGCATCTGCCGGGATCTGGATAACTGCAATATCGGCGTCTTCATCGACCCCCACGATCTGGGCATCGAATGCCCGTCCGTCGTGCAGGCGCACACTGATCTCATGCGCACCCGCGATAACGTGGCTGTTGGTAATGACGTAACCCGCCTTAGCATCCATGATGACCCCGGAGCCGAGGCTGCTGACACGCCTTTCACGCTGCTGCATCGGAGGCGTGCCGAAGAACTTTTCGAAGAAAGGATCTGACTGAAAAGGGCTATGCCGTTCAGTGACCCGGCTCTCGGTATAGATGTTGACCACCGCCGGGAGCACCCGCTCCAGCATGGGTGCAAGGCTCGGCAGCGGCTCGCCATCTACCGCCATCGGCAATGCGCCCAAGGCGGGCAGATTCAGGGTCAGTGAGCCGGCAAGACACCAGCCGAGGAGCCACCATCGAATGCGTTTCATGAGCAGACCGGGAGAAAACAGTTGCGCCGATATGTCCGGCGCGGGAGACAATTATAGCAACGACGCTATTTGAACCTCTCAGGCGGCATCGTTGGTCACCCCGTGGGGTACGTGGCCGGTAGGCACATAGCGACGGGCGGATTCACAATGGCCCGTCTGGTCATCGAAGAATATGTCAGCGCCGAAGGTCTGCAAAAACTCGCCCTTGTCGAGCCCTCCGAGAAACGCCGCCTCGTCGATCCGGATGTTCCATGCCCGCAGCGTGCGGATCACCCTTTCGTGGGCGGGTGCACTGCGGGCGGTGAATAACGCGGTTCGGATAGGCGCCTCGTTGCGTGGCCATTTCGACTGCAGGTGGTGCAGTGACTGCAGAAACTTCCTGAAAGGGCCGCCAGTCATCGGCGTCGATGCCATCTTCTTTTCTGAGGCCGCGAACGCCGCCAGTCCTTCCGTCTGGTAGACCCGCTCGGAATCATCAGCGAAGAGCACCGCGTCACCATCGAAGGCGATGCGTAACTGGCTGTTTCTCTCCCGATGGGTCCGCGAGGGCAGGATCGTGGCCGCAGCGACGTTGGCCTGCAGCGCCTGTTGCACATTCGCGGGATCGGCCGAAAGATAAAGATCCGCACTGAAAGGGGTGACGTAACGGAACGGGCTCTCACCTCCCGAGAAAGCAGCGCGGGTAATATCGAGCTCGTAGTGGGCGATGGAATTGAAAATCCGAAGTCCCGTGTCGGCGCTATTGCGCGAAATCAGCACCACCTCAACGCGACGCGCCTCGGTTGCCGATTCGTTCAGCGCCAGCAGTTTCTGCACCAGGGGAAAAGCCACACCGGGGTGCAGCAGTTCTTCTTCGTGCTCCACCTGATACTGGCAATAGGCGTCGACTCCTTCTTCAACATAAATCTGATGACCGCTCTCAAGATCAAAGAGCGCACGTGAAGAGATCGCAACGACCAGCGGACTTTGCTCGAGATCAGTCATCGCCACAGTCTATCACCGTGAAACCGGGTTCCCGGCACTCCGGATGCGCTGCCAGACTCCGGCCGCCAGCAGCAGTGCGCCCAGAACGAACACCGGCAGATTGCCAAAGCGCACGAACGGCGTGATGCCGGTCATGGGCTGCACATCTCCGCGCACCACCGTGCGCACAAACTGGGGCGCGATTTCATGCACCTGGCCGCCGGCATCAATCAGTGCCGACAAACCGTTGTTGCTCGATCGGATCATCGGGCGGCCCGTCTCGATCGCCCGGGCACGGGCCATCTGCAATCGCTGGTGCGGCGCCAGGGAATCTCCAAACCAGGCATCTTCACTCAGGTTAGCGAGTATCTGTACCCGCGGCACGACCTCGTTGATCACATGGGTAAAGGCATCTTCATAGCAGATACTGACGCCCAGGGCGTACCCGCCGAGCTGCATCGGCGGCTGCGTCAATGGTCCGGCCGAAAAATCAGACATGGGAATACTGAGATAGTCGAGCAGCCAAGCCAGTAGTCCCGACAAGGGCAGATACTCACCAAACGGCACCAGCTGGTGTTTTCGATAAAGTGACCTGGCCTTGCCGATCCCGACGGCCACGTTGTAGTAGGCGGCGTTTGGCTCCAACGATTCGCGTGCCAATGCGCCGATCAGAAAATCGGCTGGGTGATCCTCAAGGCGTGCCAAAAACGCAGGCGCTATTTCATCCAGATAGGCAGGCAATGCAGCCTCGGGCCAGACGATGAGATCTGCTCCAGAGAGGGCTTCACTGTCCTGAAGATAGGCGCTCGCAATATTGCTGGCGTTGTGACTCTGCCATTTGTCACTCAACGAGACATTGTGCTGCACCAGCGCCACATTCAGGGGTTCACCGGCAGGCGTGACAAACACCGGCATGCGCGCAAGCGCTGCGCAAACCCCTAAACCCAAAAGCACGCCCACCAGTAACACTCTTGTCCGGCCGACACAATAAAAAACGGACACCAGTGCGCCGACAGCAAGTGCAAGCCAGAGACTAAGACCCAGCGTTCCGACTATCGGGAGCAAGCCGGCGAGAGGCGTATCGACCTGACTGTAGCCAAGATACAGCCAGGGAAAGCCGCTCATCAGATTGCCGCGAAGCCATTCCCCCAATACCCACAACACCGGCATGACCAGTACGGCACGAACCGCCGGGCTCGCCGGCCCAAGACGGGCCTGCAACCATCCGACCGCCGTTGGATAGAGCGCCATCAGCGCTGCAAATATCAGCATGGCGCCTCCGGCTAAAGGTGCAGGCATGTTGCCGAACTCGCTCAGGCTCACGTAAATCCAGGAGACGCCGGCCAGCGCCATCCCCAGACCGAAAACAAAACCCTGCAGCGCTGCCTGCCGGGCAGAGGCTTTCGCCCAGCCAGCGAACAATACGGCGATGGTGACCGGCGCGAGCCAAAAGAGATCGAAGGGCGCAAACGCCAGTGGATAGACCAAGCCTGAGAGAGCAGCCGCGGCTATCCGCATCGCGCTGCCGGGAAAACCCATGGGGCTACTCCGCCGGGGTCTCGTCAGTCGGCAAAAGCCTGATGCGCAAAAGGCGTGGCCGGCGGCTGTCCGCGCTCAGGACCTCGGCCATAAACTGATCAAACGTGATCGTTTCTCCCCGCCGCGGAACATGGCCCAGGGCGCCGGTGACGAGCCCGCCCATGGTGTCGTACTCCAGCGGATCAAGCTCAACGCCGTAGAGCTGGTTAAAACTCTCCACTGGAAGCATGGCCTTGATCACACAAAAATCCGAGCCCCGACGAAGCACCATGCCGGCCGCCCCGTCGATATCGTGCTCATCTTCAATGTTGCCTACGATCTGTTCGAGAACGTCCTCAATGGTGATGAGACCAACGACGCTGCCGTATTCGTTGACCACGATTGCCATATGATTACGGCTATCCCGAAACTCCTGAAGCAATACATTGAGCCGTTTGCTTTCCGGGATAAACACGGCCGGCCGCAGGAGTGCCGCCCAGGGCAGCCCGTTTCCGTCACTTTGCTGCTGGCGATGCAAAAGATCCTTCGCCAACAGGATACCGACCACGCCGTCCTTGTCACCATCCGTCACCGGAAAACGTGAGTGGGCGGACTCGGTAATCACCGGCAACACGTCCTCGAGCGTCTGCTCTACATCGACCGTCACCATCTGACCACGGGAGACCATGACCTGCTCAACCTGAAGGTCTGAGACTTCAATCACCCGGCGCATCATCTGCAGGGTGTCCTCGTCAATCAGGTCCGCGTGACGGGCGACGCCCAACGTCGAAAAAAGGTGCTCACGGGTGTGCGGGATTCCGCGTAACCGATAGCGCAACTCCTGCCACCAGCCGGGGCGCAAAAACGCGCTGCGTTTTTTTTCGTCTTGCACGGCGGGATCAGGCGGGCTGGTAGGGATTCTTGATCCCGAGTGTGGCGAGCACCTCGGTCTCCAGTTGTTCCATTACCGTCGCCTCGGAATCAATGTCGTGATCATGGCCGTGCAGATGCAGCACCCCATGCACGACAAGATGCGCAAAATGATCCTGAAGCGCCTTGCCCTGGTTTGCCGCTTCACGCTCGGCCACGGGCGGGCAGATCACGATGTCGCCCAGGGGATGGGCCTCCTGAGGCACGCCGGGTAACGCCTCGACGGGAAAGGAGAGCACGTTGGTGGATCCACAGCGATCACGAAAGCGTGTGTTGAGCTCTGTCATTTCAGTCTCGTCGACCATGCGCACCGTCAGGCAGGCATCCTGGTCACGCAGCGCCGCCAGCGCCGCGCCTGCCCAGTGGCGGACCTGTTCAACGGTGGGTTCGTCACCGTGACCGCTCGCCAGCTGTACCTCTATCAAGGATTCCACTCAGGCTGACCGACCCTCGCTCTCGTAGGCTTCGATCACGCGCTGGACCAGCGGATGACGAACCACATCCTGAGGGGTAAAGCGGGTCACACTGAGACCCTTAACGGAAGACAGCAGCTCCACTGCGTGGACCAGCCCTGATCGGGTCTGGCCCGGAAGATCAACCTGTGAGGGATCACCGGTAATGACGGCCCGGGACCCGAAGCCCAGGCGGGTAAGAAACATCTTCATCTGCGATTCGGTGGTGTTCTGCGCTTCGTCCAGAATCACGAAGGCATGGCTGAGTGTTCGCCCCCGCATGTAGGCAAGCGGGGCGAGTTCAATCACATGGCGCTCCATGAGGCGGCCGACCCGCTCAAAGCCCAGCATCTCATAGAGTGCGTCATACAGGGGCCGCAGGTAAGGGTCGACTTTCTGTCCAATATCCCCGGGCAGAAATCCCAATCGCTCACCCGCTTCCACCGCTGGGCGAACCAGCACGATCCGGTCCACCGTCTCCTCCGCCAGGGCCTGCACCGCGCAGGCCACCGCCAGATACGTCTTTCCGGTACCGGCGGGTCCTACGCCGAAATTGATATCGTGTCTCAGAATGTTTCCGAGGTAGCGCTTCTGATTGAGGCTCTTGCCCCGGATCATGGCTTTACGTACCCGAATGACGACGTCGTCCGGTTCGTCCTGATCGCTGACCGCCTCCGCCGGGATCTCGCTGATGGCGACCTGGACCCGGTCGGGGCTCAAGGGTGCCCCTTTGCCGCTGTCCTCATAGAGCGCGCGAAGCACATCCTGCGCATGACGGACATTCTCATCCTGACCATCGACACAGAAAAGATGGCCGCGATGGGAGATACGTACGCCGAATCCTTCCTCCACCTGTTTGAGATGAGCATTGTGCTCTCCACACAGGTCGGCCAGGCGCTGATTGTCCTCGGGATCGAGAAGGAAGGTGACGGGTTGGGTGGGGTTGTTCAATCCAGTACTGATGCTCCAAGCGAAGCAGGGGTCATCATAGCAGAAGTTGGGGGGACATCCCCAACCACTTGGGCCCGTAAGGAATTGGGCAGGGCTTGTGTAATGCGCACGTCAACAAAATCCCCGATCGAGACATCATTCCCGGCGAAATTGACGACCCGGTTGTTTTCCGTGCGTCCGCAAAGATGCCCGGCGTTCTTGCGCGACACACCATCCACGAGAATACGCTGGTTTGTGCCGACCATGCTCGCACTGATCGTACTCGCCTGACGGTCGATCAGGGCTTGAAGGCGCGAGAGCCGGTCACGTTTTTCTTCCATCGGCACATCATCCGCCAGCGCTGCGGCCGGGGTGCCCGGCCGGGCGCTGTAGATAAAACTGAACGAATGATCAAAACCGATCCGCTCGATCAGGTCCATCGTAGCCTTGAAGTCCTCGGCCGACTCTCCCGGAAACCCCACAATGAAATCTGACGACAGACTGAGTTCGGGCCGCGCGTCAAGCAAGCCCGCGATGATCGCTTCGTAGTCGGCTACCCGGTACCGGCGCTTCATCGCTGACAGAATGCGGTCCGAACCACTTTGCACCGGCAGGTGGAGATGACTGACAAGTTCCGGAATGTGCCGATACACGTCAATCAGCGCATCCGTGAAATCCACGGGATGTGAGGTCGTGTAGCGCAACCGGTCAATACCCTCCACCGCGGCCGCGTACGCCAGCAACTCGGCGAAATCGATCGTGCCCCCGCCATGACGTGCGCCGGCATACGCGTTCACATTCTGGCCCAGCAGAGTCACCTCACGCACCCCCTGTTCCGCGAGTTCGACGATCTCGGTAATGACCTCGTCAAAGGGCCGGCTGAATTCCTCGCCGCGCGTATAGGGAACGACGCAGAAGGTGCAGTACTTGCTGCAGCCCTCCATTATCGAGACATAGGCCTTTGGACCCTCGCTGCGCGGCGGGACCAGGGCGTCAAACTTTTCAATCTCCGGAAAGCTGATGTCGATACGGGGCTGGCGCTCGCTCTCAAGTGCCTCAATCATCGCCGGGAGCCGGTGATAGGTCTGGGGGCCAAAGACGAGGTCAACATAAGGCGCCCGGCGCAGAATCAGGTCACCCTCCTGGCTTGCAACGCACCCACCTACCCCAATCACAAGATCAGGACGCTCCTCTTTCCATTGTCGCCACCGGCCCAGCTGGGAGAACACTTTTTCCTGGGCTTTTTCCCGGACCGAGCAGGTGTTGAGCAGCAGCATGTCGGCCTGTTCAGCCTCATCTGTCAGCACCATATCGTGTGAGGCCGCCATCAGGTCGGCGATCCGGCTGGAGTCGTACTCGTTCATCTGGCAGCCGAACGTCTTGATGTAAAGCTTGCGGGTCATCGCGGTTTCAGGAAAATGCGGCTGCGCCTTTTTGGAAGATGGGCATATTCGCGTAATTTAACCATCGACGGGGTGTCTTGTGGGCAGCAACCGTGCCTCATCGACCCGGCGGATCACTTTGCGGGCAAGCGCCTGACGCTCTTTTTCAAAGTGCGTGCGGACCGCCTCCGGCATCGGCACCGACTTACCCGTAACGCGGTCGATGAAAACGTGGACAAAAAATCCAGTGGCACTGGGTGCGTCAGCCCCGGGCACAAATACCGCGGTCTCGTAACGCACACTGCTGTTGCCGAGATGCGCGATACGCACGCCAATATCGACGTGGCTCGATACCGCCACGGGCTTGAGAAAGACACAGCCGTTTTCCGCCGCGAGCGGGATCACGGGATCTGACTGCCAATCGAGACCGGTCTCGCGCAGCAGGGTCAGGATCCCGGTTTCGAAATAGCGGTAGTACTCAACATTGTTGACGTGTCCGAGCATGTCATAATCACTCCAACGCGTAATGAGACGCACATGCAGGGCATAGTCCTCACGCCCCGCAGAGTCGGGCGGCCGGCCCGGATGCTTCGGCTTCTCCATCATCAGGACACGCTCCCATGCCCAGCCCGGTCGGACATATCTTGCTTGCCTTCGCGATATCCGGCGTCCCAAAGCCGCGTGACGTGTTTACGCGCTGGTGGCCCGTGTTGGTCCTGTTCGCCGCCATCGCACCAGATCTCGATTTTCTCCCAGGCATCATAGTCGGCGATCCGAACCGCTTTCATCACGGCCCGACCCACTCGATTACGGCCGCCGTGGTGTTTACCGTCGTGATCGCGCTGCTGTTCCGAAGTCTGTCGAAAGCCCAGATTCTCATCATCTTCCTGGTTTATGCCGGCCATGTTCTGATCGATACCCTGGCTAGGGATCTGGGCGCCCCCTATGGCGTGCCGCTTTTCTGGCCGTTCGATTCTCATTACTACATCGCGCCGGTCACGCTCTTTAGCAACTTCAGTCATGGTACACATAATGAGGGGCTTGGCGGCGTTATCCAGGACATCTTTTCCGTTCACAACCTGTGGACTGTGGCAATTGAGATAGCGATACTCGGTCCGCTGTTGTGGCTGACTGAGCGTTATCGGCGGCGCCGGACTTATTGAGCGCACGGGTCCGGGGCATCAGGCCTCAGTCCCAACGATCGTCTCTCACCCAGACGTCACCGTCTTCGATCTTGACCGGAAATACGTGCAGGCCCTCATAAGCGGGGGGCGAAAGCACTTTTCCCGTGCGAAGACAGAAACGGGCGCCGTGGCGGGGGCATTCGATAGCGCCCTCCACAATACAGCCGCCCGAGATATCGCTGCCATCATGGGTGCAAAGATCCTCGAGCGCAAAGACGTCATCGCCAAGGCGGACCAGCACCACCGCATCATCTTCGAGGCTGACGGCAAGGGGCGTTTCTGCCTGCACCTCATCGGCGCGCGCGACGCGGACCCACTCGCTCATCAAAATATCCCGAGTTCGAGTCGGGCCGCCTCGCTCATGACTTCCGGGCCCCATGGCGGATCCCAGACCAGTTCTACAACCACTTCGGCGACGCCATCGACACCGCGCGCTGCCATCTCGACTTCGCCCGGCAGTGATCCTGCCACCGGGCACATGGGCGAGGTCAAGGTCATATCAATAGCGACCTGGCTCTCGTCGTTGATATCGACCCGGTAGATGAGGCCAAGATCATAAATGTTGAGTGGAATCTCGGGGTCATACACCTCGCGCACCCCGGCAATCACACGGTCAAGCAACGTCTCGTCAGTTGCTGCTGAGGTGAGACTGACCGAAGGGGGATTGTCCCTGGCGCTGGTGTCTTCGGTTTCGCTCGCTGCATCAACTGCCTCTGGCGAAGCGGGTGTCGGGATATCGGATTCTGTGCTGCTCATTTCAAGGCCAATGTCTAATGATCTGGATTCGAGAATACGCCACGTTAACGGGCAGTGTCTGTCGGCACCGCCGGAGACAACTGCCCCGACACCCTGGCTGCAAGATAAGTCTGCAGCGCTGGAGGCTCTATCGTTTCGAGCACCTCCGCGGCGAACGCCTGGGTCAGCATCCGGCGAGCGGCCTCGCGGGCAATGCCGCGCGACACAAGATAGAAGAGCGCCGCCTCGTCCAACTGCCCTACTGTTGCGCCGTGGGCGCATTTCACGTCGTCCGCGTAAATCTCCAACTGGGGTTTGGTATCAATCTCCGCATCTGCCGAGAGCAGCAGGTTCTGATTGCTCTGCTCCGAATCGGTTTTCTGCGCATCCGGTTGAACAACGATCCGGCCATGAAATACGGCATGGCCCCGATCGCCGAGTACACCCTTATAGCATTCGCGGCTCGTACACTCAGGGGCGTTATGCGAAATATGCGTGTGGTTGTCGACATGACAACGGCCAAAAGCGAGATAGGCGCCATCCAGGCTCGCAGTTGCGCCCTTTGCGTCCAGATTAACCCGAGCGTCGTTACGCACCCAGGCCCGACCCACTGTCGCCGTCGTAGCTTTCAGTTTCGCTGATCCTGCGACACGCGCAAACAGCCCACCGACGTGGAAAGTGCGCTCGGCCTGATCCTGTATACAGCAGTAATCCAGTGAGGCGTCCTCTTCCAGAATAATTTCGGTCAGCGCGTTGCTGAGAGAGCGCTCCTCTCCACAGGAGAGATGGCGCTCAATCACACTGGCACGGCTGCCTGCGCCCAGCGTCACGAGATTTCGCGGCAGACTCAAAAAGCCCTCACCGCTGCAACCCGATAGAAAAACCAGCTCAATGGGCTTGTCCAGTTCAACGCCGGATGCGATCTCGATCAGGGCGCCGTCACCGACAAACGCTGAATTCATGGCAGCGAATCCGTGCGGCAACTTCCCTACCGCCGATCCGATACGCCCCACAACGGAATCGGGATCCGCTTTTAACGCCTGGGCAAGACCGACCAGGCGTATCCCTTCCGGCAGACCATCGAGAGTTGAGTGCTCTGGCTGGTAGAAGCCATCCGCAAACACGAGGCGCCAACTGTCCAGGTTTTCGATCGCCGATGCGCTGACCCTATCTTTGGGGCACTCGACACCGGGGGCCGCGGGGGTAAATCTCGTCCGTGTGATCGCCTTGATGGAGGTGTACTTCCAGTCCTCATCTCGCTGGGTCGGCAATCCGCGTTCCCCCAACAATTGCAGAGCCTCTGACCGGCTGTGGTCAAGCGCCGCGACACCGGCTGCCGGCAAGGCGCTGGCTTGTGCCTGTTGCGCCTCGATATAAGGCGCGACGTGACTTTCAGCCGCGCTCATGCGGTGGCCGAGTCGCCGGCTTCAATCCAGCCGTAACCGCGCTCTTCAAGATCCAGAGCCAGCCCTTTGTCACCGGAGCGCACAATCCGGCCGCCTGCCAGCACGTGAACATAGTCCGGAACAATGTAATCCAGGAGTCTCTGGTAATGCGTCACGAGAATCACCGAGCGATCTTCTGATCGCAGGGCGTTGACCCCGCCCGCAACGATCTTCAGCGCATCGATATCGAGCCCGGAGTCCGTTTCATCCAGGACCGCAAGGCGCGGTTCCAGCATCGCCATCTGGAAAATCTCGTTGCGCTTTTTCTCTCCACCGGAGAACCCTTCGTTGACCGAGCGGTAGAGGAACTCCTCTTTCATATCAACCAGCTTGAGTTTCTCGCGGACCAATTTCAGAAAATCCAGTGCATCAAGCTCCTTCTCGCCGCGGTGGCGGCGCGCCGCATTCAGTCCCTCTTTCAACAGCGCGATGTTCGCCACGCCTGGAATCTCCACCGGGTACTGGAAAGCCAGAAAGACCCCTTCATGTGCCCGCTCCTCGGGCGCCATGGACAACAGGTCGTGTTCCATGAAAGAAACCGAGCCGCCGGTCACTTCGTAATCGTCGCGTCCCGCGATGACATTGGCGAGGGTGCTCTTGCCCGAGCCGTTTGGCCCCATGATGGCATGCACTTCTCCGGGGCCCACCGCCAGATTGAGGCCGTTCAGGATGGCTTTGCCATCCACAGTTACTTTTAAATCGCTTATGTTCAGCATGTTGTTCTCAAAAAAATTTGGTCATCAAACTAGGGGGCGGCAGACCGCGCTGTCATCCGGGTCGAAGCGTCAGCCTACAGCACCCTCAAGGCTGATCCCCAGCAGTTTCTGCGCCTCCACCGCAAACTCCATCGGCAGTTCGCGGAACACTTCCTTGCAGAATCCATTGACG
The DNA here is from genome assembly GCA_016845525.1 of Pseudomonadota bacterium. GTDB lineage: Bacteria > Pseudomonadota > Gammaproteobacteria > Arenicellales > UBA868 > UBA868. Next base: position 3,026 of record JAERSQ010000031.1, on the reverse strand, counting down.
ATCATGGATACCGCATCTTCCTCGGAAAGACCTCGCTGGCGGCAGTAGAACAGCTGATCTTCTCCGATCTTGGAAGTGGTTGCCTCATGCTCGATGGTCGCGGTGGGGTTTTTCACCTCGACATAAGGGAAGGTGTGTGCCCCGCACCGGTCTCCCATCAGGAGCGAGTCGCACTGCGAGTAATTGCGCGCCCCCTTGGCGCCTTTCAGTACCTTCACGAGACCGCGGTAGGCATTCTGTCCACGGCCGGCCGAGATGCCTTTGGAGATGATCGTGCTGGAGGTATGTTCTCCGATATGGACCATCTTCGTTCCGGTATCCGCCTGCTGGCAATTATTGGTCAGCGCCACAGAATAAAACTCACCGGTGGAGTGATTGCCTTCCAGCAGGACGCTGGGATACTTCCAGGTAATCGCTGAACCGGTTTCCACCTGCGTCCAAGAGATCTTGGCGTTATCCCCGCGACAGGCTCCGCGCTTGGTCACGAAGTTATAGATCCCGCCCCGGCCCTCTTCGTCGCCCGGGTACCAGTTCTGCACAGTGGAGTACTTGATCTCGGCGTCCTTCATCGCGACCAATTCCACAACCGCGGCATGCAGTTGGTTTTCGTCGCGCATGGGCGCCGTACAGCCCTCAAGGTAACTGACATAACTGCCTTCGTCGGCGATGATCAGGGTCCGCTCAAACTGCCCGGTATTGAGCGCATTGATTCGAAAGTACGTCGACAACTCCATCGGACAGCGCACCCCTTTGGGGACATACACAAAAGAGCCTTCGGTAAACACTGCCGAATTCAATGCTGCATAAAAGTTGTCAGTGGCTGGTACCACGGATCCCAGATACTGACGCACCAGTTCGGGATGATTGGCCATCGCTTCCGACAGCGGGCAGAAAATCACCCCTGCCTCCGCCAATTTGTCCTTGAAGGTCGTCGTGACCGATACACTGTCAAACACCGCATCCACTGCAACTCCTGCGAGGGCTTTTTGCTCTTCCAGGGGAATGCCGAGTTTGTTGTATGTCTCGATCAGTTTGGGGTCGACTTCATCCAGGCTCTTCGGTCGGTCCTCGTCGCGCTTGGGCGCCGAGTAATAACTGATTGCCTGAAAATCGATCGGATCATGGTGGACATGTGCCCATTCGGGCTTGTCCATTTCCTGCCAACGGCGGAAGGCCTCCAGCCGCCAGTCCAGGATGAAGTCGGGTTCTGATTTTTTTGCCGACAAAAAGCGGATGACGCTCTCGTCGAGACCCGGCGGCAGGGTTTCCGCCTCAATATCGGTGACGAATCCTTCTTTGTACTCGCGACCAACGAGTTCGCCCAGCTCTTTAACTGCTGTAGTCAATTGCTTTTCTCAAGATTAATGGTCAAAAGCCCTACTTCAGGGTGCCGATCACGGCGTCGGCCTCGACGACCACGGTTTTAAGGCGTCCCGTCCGAAGACCTTCGCGCACGGCTTCCTGGCGCTCCGCGACAGCGATCACTTCAGGACGGTGCACTAACTCGCCCAGGGTAATCCCGTTCAGGAATTCGAAAATCTTGTCGCTGAGTTCCATCCATAACTCGTGCGTAAGGCATTTTGCACCGTCGAGACAGTCTGAGTTGCCGCCGCAGCGGGTCATGTCGGCTTTTTCATCGACCGCCGAAATCACCTCAGCAATGGAAATCGAATCCATTTTTTTCGCCAGTCGGTAACCGCCCCCCGGACCGCGGGTGCCCCGAACCAGTCCCGCTTTTCGCAACTTGGCGAACAATTGTTCCAGATAGGACAGTGAAATCTCCTGATTTACCGCAATATCCTGCAAGGTAACCGGTCGTTTGCCCTCCTGAAGGGCAAGGTCCAGCATGGCGGTGACGGCATATCTTCCTTTTGTCGTTAATCTCATCTTTATTTACTCCTTGAAACCTATAAACTCTTGATCACTTACGGCTGGTGCATGGTCCACCAGTTCGCGGTGCCCACACTCCATTTGTCTTTGGGGTTCTGATCCTGCTGTATTCGTGAGCCGAACCACTTTACGATTGCAGCCATTGACCAACCCCGAACGGCTTGGCGCGCCCATCGCTCACCCCACCTGAGACGCACCCACGGTTCGTTGCTGATCCCAAAAGCGGGAACGTCCCCGCCGCTCTGCGCTATCGCAACAGGCGATCCATTCTTGCGTCGGACTTGATCTGCCAGAGGCCCAGAAAAATGCCACCCGGAAACCACATCTGCGACGGTCACCTGTTTACATTTGCTGCTCAGCATACGGATGCCTTCCACTCAATACTGCCGACATCCGGTGACGTCGAAAATCTGCTAGAGAAAACCAAGAAGCCGGCGGGTAAATTACCAAGGGTGATTATAGGGATTTGGCCGTGAAAACCAAGTAAAAGACTCGGGAATATTCTCGAACCCGTCAGAGAATGGAGCGTTTTCCGGCCCCTTGCCGATAAGCTCACCGGGCGCTTTTCTGACCCAAAAGCGAGACCGCAAGAACCACGCCGCCGCTTATCATCAGCCCGGTGGCGAGAAGATCCGCATAGACGCCCAGGTCCAGCGATTCTGAAAACAGCGTTGCGGCGATGCCGCCAAGCAGCAAGGCGGCGCCTGCCGCCAAACCGTTCCGCTGGCGCTCGGTATTGTTCAAGGCGCGCTGCAGGGACTCTCGCTCGGCATTGTCCTCGGTACGAAAATAAAGCTCGCCGTCGCGCTGGCGTCGAAGCAGCTCGTGCATCAGTCCCGGCAGTTCGGGCAACAAAGGCAGGACCGCCGGCAATTCCCGCCGCAGGGTTTTGATAAAGGCTCTGGGTCCGATTTGATCGTGCATCCATCGCTCGAGATAAGGCTTGGCCGTCTCCCAAAGATCCAGCTCCGGGTACAACTGCCGGCCGAGACCTTCGATATTGAGCAGTGTTTTCTGCAACAGAACCAGCTGCGGCTGAACCGGCATGTCAAAGCGCCGGGCCACCTGGAAAAGCCGCACCACAAGATGGCCAAAGGAGATCTCGCTGATCGGCCGGGCAAAGATCGGCTCACAGA
>JAERSQ010000030.1 GCA_016845525.1 Pseudomonadota bacterium | reverse complement strand
GGTTGCGCGATCGAGCGCATGAATTAGCGGCAATGTAATTTTCCCCTCGGCGAGATCATCACCCGCGTTTTTACCCATCTGGTCCGGGTCCCCGGAGTAATCAAGCGCATCATCGACCATTTGAAAAGCTATCCCAAGATTGAGTCCGAAGTCGCCCAGCACCCGCTCGCCGGCGGGGCTCGCGTCTGCAAGAACAGCGCCTAGCCGGGCGGCCGATTCAAAGAGCTGGGCGGTCTTTCGGGTAATCGTTTCCAGGTAAGCCGCCTGCGTGGTGTCGGGGTCATGGCTGTTGATCAACTGCATCACTTCGCCTTGGGCGATCGAGTTGGTTGTTTGCGCCATGATGTCCATCACCCGGGGGTTGCCCACGGCGACCATCATTTGGAAGGCGCGGGAATACAGGAAGTCGCCGACGAGCACGGATGCTGCATTACCCCAGAGATCATTTGCCGTCTCGCGGCCACGCCGTAATTCGGACTCATCCACCACGTCGTCATGCAGGAGCGTCGCGGTATGGATAAACTCGATTACGGCGGCGAGATCGATGTGGGCAGTCCCTTGATACCCAAGCGCATGCGCGCTCAGCAGGAGGGTAACGGGGCGTAAACGCTTCCCTCCTGCGCCGACGATGTAATGACCAATCTGCTCGATGAGGACGACATCCGACTTCAGCTCGCTCTGGATGTGATGGTCCACCGCAGCCATGTCTTCGCCAATAAGGGCGCTGATGGATTCGAGCAGATTTTCAGGCGTTTCGGTGCCCGAAGCAGCCTGATTTAATGAAGTAACGGTTCCCATATCCGAATGATAGCGTGCCTGGCTCAGCATTCGGCACGTCTCGTTGACCGAAACCGCGCTTTCGCCTAAAATTCGCGCCCTTCAAAGAGATGGCAAAGCCGAATCGTTCGTGCCTAACAGGTTGATTCGGGTAAAGAATTTCCGGAACAGAAACATGTACGCAGTAGTTCAAACAGGTGGTAAGCAGTACCGACTCAGTGTTGGGGACAGTGTGAGGGTAGAAAAACTCGCGGGCGAGCCCGGCGAGGTTATCGATCTCTCCCAGGTGCTGATGGTTGGTGACGGGGAACAGGTTTCTGTCGGCAGTCCGACCATTGAGGGGGCCTGCGTTAAGGCAGAGATCCTTGCTCATGGGCGGGATAAAAAGATTCGCGTCTTCAAGATGAAGCGGCGGAAAAAGTATCGCCGCACGCAGGGGCACCGTCAGTCGTTTACGCAGCTGCGTGTTACAGACATCACTCATTAAAGCCGGCAACGCGCTGGAGGTCACTGGAAATGGCACATAAGAAAGCAGGCGGTAGTTCTCGCAACGGTCGCGACTCAGAGTCGAAACGGCTTGGCGTAAAACGCTATGCCGGCGAAGTCGTTCGCGCCGGCAATATCCTGGTCCGTCAGCGTGGGACTGCGTTTCATCCGGGAGTGAACGTGGGCCTTGGAAAAGACCACACGCTCTTTGCTCTGGCAGAGGGAACCGTAAAATTCGACATTAAAGGGCCGAAAAGCAGGCGAACCGTCAGCGTCCTCACAGAGAGTTGACCGCAGGTTCTACGGTTCGCAAAAAGCCCCGCCAACCGAGCGGGGTTTTTTTCGGGAAAAAGGTGTCAAATGAAATTCGTCGACGAGGCCGTGATTGCGCTCCAGGCGGGCAACGGAGGCTCTGGCTGCCTTAGTTTTCTTCGGGAGAAGTTTGTTCCCAAAGGCGGTCCCGACGGCGGCGATGGGGGTCGGGGAGGGGACGTGGTGCTCAGGGCGACGAGCGATCTCAACACTCTGGCCGATTTCCGGTATACGAGGAAGTTTTCAGCCGAAAACGGTTCCGGGGGCGCAGGGCGAAACCGTACAGGCGCCGCCGGCAAGGATTGCGTCATTTTGGTGCCTGCGGGAACACTGGTCTTTGCAGAGCATACTGACGAACTTCTGGTCGATCTCGACAAAGACGGGAAGGAATTCACCGTCGCGGTCGGAGGACGCGGCGGGGTCGGAAATGCCCGATTTAAGTCGTCTGTCAATCAAGCGCCCAGGCGGACTATCCCTGGGGGAGAAGGCGACCGCCTGTCGGTACGGCTTGAGTTGCAGGTGCTGGCAGATGTCGGGCTGCTGGGGCTGCCCAACGCCGGTAAGTCCACAATCCTCTCACGAATCTCGGCGGCACGGCCGAAGATCGCTGATTATCCTTTCACTACGCTGTACCCGCACCTGGGTGTGGTGGATGTCGGGCAAGGTGCCGGATTCGTGGTGGCAGATATCCCGGGCTTGATCGAGGGGGCCGCCGATGGGGCGGGGCTTGGCGTGCAGTTCCTGAGACACCTGAGTCGAACGCGTTTACTCCTGCATGTCGTCGATATTAATGATATCTCCGGGGATTCTCCTCAATTGGCTATCGAGACAATCGTTCGGGAACTTCAAGGGTTTAATCCGGCGCTTGCAGAGCGTGATCGCTGGTTGGTATTTAATAAAGCCGACACGCTTGAAACTTCTCACGCTGCAAAAATCGTCGAGGAGACCTGTGCGGGGCTAAACTGGAGCCATCCCTGGTTTCTCATCTCTGCAGTAAGCGGTCAGGGGTGCGATGAGATGTGCCAAAAGATTTGGCACAAATTGGATGATGATCGTGCCGAAAGCTAGTACAAAGGAAGGTGCGCGCCAGCGTTGGGTAATCAAACTGGGCAGTGCGCTGTTATCTCACGAAGAGGGCGGGTTGAACCGGCCGTTGATCGCCTCGCTCACGGGGGTTTGTGTCCAGTTGCGAGATCAGGGTATCGACCCCGTTTTGGTCTCCTCCGGGGCGATCTCGCAAGGAATGACGCGACTCGGATGGAAAGGCCGGCCTCATGAACTGCATCAGCTACAGGTTGCGGCAGCAGTCGGACAGATGGGTCTCATTCGCGCCTACCAGGGGGCGTTTGAAAAGTACGGCGTTCAAACGGCACAAGTCCTACTGACCAGCGCGGACCTCAATAATCGCAATCGCTACCTGAACGCAAGAAGCGCTTTGCGGTCGATGTTGGAGCTGGGCATTGTCCCAGTGGTCAATGAGAATGATACGGTGGTCACCGAAGAGATTCAGTTTGGAGATAATGATTCCCTTGGCGCCTTGGTGGGGAACCTCGTAGAGGCGGATTACCTTGTTATCCTGACTGACCAGGAAGGTCTATACCAGGCAGATCCGCGCCATGATCCGGCTGCCGAGTTAGTGCGCCAAGCGAGCGCCGGCGATCCTTTGCTGGAGGAATACGCCGGTCCCAGTGGCGCGCTGGGCCGCGGCGGTATGCTGACAAAACTTCAGGCGGCTGCAAAAGCAGCCCGCTCAGGAGCCTCGACCATTATTTGCTCCGGAAGGAGCCCGGGAGCGCTCCTGGGTGTACCGCGAGGCGATATTCCGGGAACGTTTCTGAAAGCGGCGTCTGGTCGGATGGCAGCGCGGAAGCTGTGGTTGGCGGGAAGAATGCAGTCCCGCGGACGGGTGTTCATTGATGATGGCGCCTGCCGCGTCCTGATGGACTCTGGGAAGAGTCTTTTGCCCGTCGGGGTGACGCGTGTGGAAGGAGATTTCCAGCGCGGTGATCTGGTTGACTGCCTCGCGGAAGAGGGCCACAGGCTGGTCGCCCGAGGGCTTGCCAATTACTCTGCAGAGGAAACGGCCAAAATTGCCGGGCAATCAAGCCTTAGAATAGAAGCCTGTCTTGGCTATGTGGACGAGCCGGAACTCATCCATCGGGATAATATGGTGTTGGTGTGAGAAGGCGCGACAGAAAGGCGCCGTTCGGATCAAGCGGCCGCGTTCGCCTTTAGCCGAGCGTTAAGGCGGCTTTTCAGTCTCGCTGCCTGATTGGCGTGTGCCAGACCTTTGCGTGCTGCGCGGTCAACGCTCGACGTCAGTTCGCGATAGGCTGTTTGGGCGCCGGCGGTGTCGCCGTCTTCAAGACTGCGGTTAAATCGCTTAATCGCGGTGCGCATGTTTGAGCGCTGCGACATGTTGCGGGCCCGATGGTTCGCGGCTTGCCGGGCGCGTTTTCGTGCCTGAGCTGAGTTGGCCAAGGTATTCTTCCAGAAAAAAAAGACGCGCAAGTATCCGGAATTACAGTACTTTTGTCAATGGCGATATTTTGACGGCTACAGGAAGGGCGGGGTCTACGTCTTCAGATGATTAAAAACGTTGGCACAGTCGGCGGGATGACGTTGATATCCCGAGTGACGGGATTGGTGCGGGACATCGCATTTGCCCAGTTTCTGGGAAGCGGCGCTCTCGCCGATGCCTTTTTTGTGGCATTTCGGATACCCAATTTCTTCCGGCGCATTTTTGGGGAGGGAGCGCTATCGGTCGCTTTCGTCCCCGTGTACTCGGAATTTGAAGCCCGTTATCCTCCTGGCGAAGCCCGGTCCTTCCTTAATCTGATGGCGGGGCGACTGGGCCTGGTCTTGGCCATCGTGACCGGGTTAGGCGTGGCTGGCTCGCCTGTGCTTGTCGGGATCATGGCGCCGGGGTTCATGGATGACCCAATCCGGTTCGACTCAACAGTTTCCACCCTGCGTTGGACGTTTCCTTACCTCTTCTTTATCTCGCTGGTCGCCATGGCGGGAGGCATTCTAAATACCCACGATCGATTCGGCGCGGCTGCCGCGACTCCCATTGTTTTGAATCTCTGTCTGATTGCGACCGTATGGCTTTTTGTGCCGGCGTCACAAAACGGAGCGGTTATGCTCGGAGTGGGTGTACTGATCGCCGGCGTCGCGCAGCTCGCCTTTCAGTTTCCGTTTTTGCGGAGGATACGAAGAATGCCTTCGCCGCGTGTCCGGGTTAACTCGCCCGACGATGAAGTGGGTGCCGCCGGCGTGGGGCAGGTCTTGAAGCTGATGATCCCTGCTATCTTTGGAGTGTCGATTGCGCAGATCAACCTGCTGGTGAACACCATTCTTGCCTCTTTTCTGGTTACCGGTAGTGTATCCTGGCTGTATTACTCCGATCGGCTGATGGAGTTCCCGCTCGGAGTATTTGGCGTGGCGTTGGCAACGGTGATTCTGCCGACGCTCTCGCGTCAGATCGCAGAGTCAGATCAAAAGAGTTATCGCAAGACGCTTGACTGGGCTATGCGCCTGGTATTTTTGATTTGCTTCCCCGCGGCGGCAGCACTTGGGATACTGGCTTTTCCGCTGATGGTCACCTTGTTTCAGTACGGCGCCTTTTCGGGCGAGGACGCGGTGATGGCTTCACACGCGTTGGTGGCGTTCTCCGTGGGTTTGATCGGCTTTGTGCTGGTTAAAGTGCTGGCGCCGGGATTTTATGCGCGCAAGGACACCCGCACGCCAGTGCTAATCGGTGCGATTGCGATGGGGGTCAATGCCGTGGTGGCCTTGGGTCTGGTTTGGCACTTCGCGCACGTGGGCCTGGCGCTGGCAACCAGCGCGGCCGGTCTGGTGAACGCGTTGCTGCTCTATCATCGGCTGAGAGCGTTAGGGCACTTTCGGGCCAAACAGGGTTGGCCGTTATTCCTGGGACGGGTTCTACTGGCAACCGTTGCCATGTCGGCGCTGCTATACCTGGGCCAAGGTGCGCCGAGTGAATGGCTGATGGGGAGCCTTTTTGATCGCGTTGTTCGCCTGTTATTCTGGATTGTCTCGGGCGCCCTGACATACTTCGGCGTCCTGTATTTGACGGGAGTCCCCGTTCATCGAGTTCTGGTCGACCGTTGATGGAGTTGGATACGTTTTCGGCAGAGGTCATTGCCTCGATCAGCCATCCCGGGGAGGCGAGACAGTTTTCCCTCTCAGAAGCAAAGCAGGTGCTGCCGATACTTCGCAAGATCACCCAGGCATCGGCCCAAGAACTCTCTCCTTGCCAGGAGCAAATGAGTAACCTGCTCGACTGCGATCCCAGGCAAGAGCCGTTAAGGGAGAATTTTGAACAGATCGTTCGGAAGTGGATCTCGCAGGTGCAGCGGCTCGGTCTGCGGGTCTCGGGATTGTGGGAAGTCGGATTCGATACGGGCGATGGCTACTTGTGTTGGCGTTACCCGGAACTCCGTCTGGCATACTTTCGCTATTACGCAGAAAGCTTCTCTTGCCGCCGACCCATTGTGCAGGTGATTGAAGAGCAGCAACCTGAATGGGCACACCAATAGAACGACCCGAATGCCGATGATGCTAATTCGCGACTTTTATAACGTTCAGGAGCAACACCGGCCATCGGTTGTCTCCATTGGTAACTTCGATGGCGTTCATTTAGGGCATGTGCGCCTATTGCGACTGTTGAAAGAAAAGGCGCAGACACTCGGCGCAAAGGCGACGGCGATGACGTTTGAGCCACACCCGCATGAATTTTTTAGCCCACAAAATGCGCCGCCCAGATTGCTGCGTTGGAGAGACAAGATTGAGAAGCTGACGGATGCTGGCGTTGATCAGGTTTTTTCGCTTAGATTCAATCAAGCCCTTGCCCAGACTTCGGCGGAAGATTTTGTCAAGAAGTATCTGGTCGAGGGCATTGGGGTTCGACACGTTGTGATAGGAGACGATTTCCGTTTCGGCCGAAAGCGCGGCGGAGATGTGCACCTGCTGCGCGAGTTGGGTACTCAGTGGAATTTCAGTATCAGTACTGTCGACACCTGCATTATCGGAGAGGAGCGTGTCAGCAGTACGCGGATTCGCGAAGTGCTCCGACAAGATGACTTCGATGCTGCCGCATCCCTGCTGGGGTACCGGTATGCAATCCACGGAAGGGTAGCCCACGGAGATAAGCGAGGGCGTACGATCGGGTTCCCGACGGCCAACATTGTTTTACCCCATGACAATATTCCCGTCTGGGGAGTTTACGCCGTGCTGATGCACTTCGAGGGGTCGGCCACCCAGACCGGGGTGGCGAATGTGGGTATCAGGCCAACGATTGGAGGGGATCGCGTCCTGCTTGAGACCCATCTTTTTGATTTTTCCAAAGACATATACGGCGAACGGGTCCGGGTCGAGTTCAAGGCAAAGATTCGGCCAGAGCAGCGCTTTGACTCGTTTGAGGCGCTTAAGGAGCAAATCGCCAAGGATGCGATTGCAGCGCGCCGGTGCTTTGAGGAAGTTTGAGCGCTGATGGAGAAGCCCTTAGAGAATAATCGGATTGGCCGGCATCGGATTGCATTTGCGCTGGTTGCCGTCGTCTTTCTAGTTGCTGACTGGGTGAGCAAACGGGTGTTTCAGGACTGGTTGGATTCCACGGGACCCATCGAAGTCGTCGCGGGACTGCGGCTTATCCTGGTGCACAATCACGGTGCCGCCTTCGGATTCCTCGCTTCAGCAGGGGGTTGGCAGAGGGGGTTGTTTATATCTGTTGCTGCCGCGGTGATGATTTATCTCGCCTGGCGTCTGTGGGCAGCGCGTCCTGAGGAGACCGTCGTGAACACGGGCTTCGCAATGATCCTGGGCGGGGCGGCAGGTAATTTGATTGACCGGGTGCAGCATGGTTACGTGATCGACTTTATCGATATTCACTTCAAGGCCTGGCATTGGCCGGCCTTTAATGTGGCGGATTCGGCAATCATGATAGGTGCGGCGGTGGTGATCTTTGACAGTCTTGGTCTTTTTCGGAAAAAGCCGGGAAAGAGAAATGATTTAGCGTAGATGAGTTCGGTTCAGATAAACAACAGAATCCTGATTCGATACCGAATATTGGATGCTGCGGGATTGGTGCTGGAGGACTCGGGAGAGGCGCCGGTTGCCATCACCGTAGGCGATGGCAGTTTGCCAACTCTGGTCGAAAACGCGCTCCTTGGCCGAAAAATTGGAGAGGATATTCGGATTGAAGTGGATGCCGCAGATGAGGTGTTTGGCCGGTATGATGAAAGCAAGATTCAACCGCTCCCGCGCAGCCAGTTCGGGGACTTTGGAGAAATTGAAACGGGCATGCTGCTGGAGTTTGCGCTTCCGGACGGCGAGGGCGTCGCAGGCTGCATTACCCATGTCGCCGAAGACGAGGTCACCGTCGATTTCAACCACCCGTTGATTGGTCGTGATTGTGTCTATGAAATGCACTTTGTCGGTTTGGCTGAGTCGGTGGAAGATCAAAATGCCTGAAGGTCGGGAGTCCTAATGGGCGATTTCACGATTGAACTCGCGAATCCGCGCGGCTTTTGCGCCGGGGTAGATCGCGCTATCGAGATAGTGGAACGCGCGCTCAAGCAATACGGATCCCCGATCTATGTTCGACACGAGGTGGTGCATAACCGTTATGTCGTTAATGACCTGAAACAAAAAGGCGCAGTCTTCGTCGATGAGCTTGAAGCGGTTCCGGATGGCTGTACGGTCATATTCAGTGCACATGGTGTAGCGCGCGTTGTTCAGGACGAGGCTCGAAACCGCAAACTCCGGGTGTTGGATGCGACCTGCCCATTGGTTACCAAAGTGCACACAGAAGTGAGTCGATACGGCCGCGAAGGCAGAACGGTGATACTGGTTGGGCACGCAGGCCATCCTGAAGTCGAGGGAACCATGGGCCAGACCACGGGGCCCGTTCACCTTGTGGAGAGCGCCGAGAACGTCGACCGCCTCAATATACCGGCTGGGACACCGCTGGCGTACGTGACCCAGACCACATTGTCTGTCGACGACACCGCGAAAATTCTCCAAAGATTACGGAAGCGGTTCCCTGCAATTGAGGGCCCCCGGCGTGATGACATCTGTTATGCCACCCAGAATCGCCAGGACGCTGTGCGGAACATCGCTGAGCGCTGTGAGGTGGTGTTCGTTGTTGGCTCAACAACCAGTTCCAACTCAAACCGATTACGGGAACTGGCCGAGCAGTCGGGCGCCCGCGCTTTCCTGATCGACGGCGCAGACGACATTGATACAAAAGTGCTCGAAGGCATTAACCGGGTCGGGCTTACAGCAGGCGCATCTGCGCCTGAGCTGCTGGTCGACGGCGTCGTCGAGAAACTTCAGGCGAACGGCGGAACGCTTGGCGACGCATCCCCCCCGCTGGACGAGGGTGTCGCGTTCTCCCTGCCAGTCCAACTTCGCACCTAAGCCCCTAGAACCGCTCCCGTTAATAATCTGACCGGGATTTTCCGCTCAGGTTCTTTGAAAAGCCCGTTCTGGTTCAGTGGTTTGCCCAACACACTGGTTCCCGATTAATCATCTCGGCCCGTGCTCCTCTGTACACCTGTGTATAATAATTTTGTATCTACCAACTAAAAATGTCTTCGTCAGGTTATATAGGACTGAGACGCTGGGTAAAATTTCAGGCGCTGAAAAAGCAATGGCGATAGGCAGGCAAAATGACTGAATCCACCCGATGGACCAATGAGAGGTTCGGGGGATATCACATCAGACAGCCGCTTGAGGACGATGTTGATCTGACCCGTGTGGGGCCGATGCAACCTTGCGGCGAATACATGCGCCGCTTCTGGTTTCCAGTCGCGATGACCGAGCAATTGGAAGAGCGTCCCGTGCCGATTCGGATCCTCGGTGAGGACCTTGTGGTCTTCCGGGATCTCAGCGGCACCATCGGATTATTGCATCGACATTGTTCCCATCGTCGAATGTCTCTGGAGTACGGCAGGATTGAACAAAATGGAATTCGTTGCGCGTACCACGGCTGGCAGTTTGACGTGGACGGCAGCATTCTGGATACCCCCGGTGAGCCGGCGGATAGCGCGATAAAAGAGAAAATCTGTCACGGAGCTTATCCCGTGCGTGAGTACAAGGGACTGGTGTTCGCGTACATGGGTCCGCCAAGTGAAGAACCGGCGTTTCCGGTACTCGACAGTTTTAACATCGACGGACACGAAATGATTCCCTACTCGATTCATTCTCCCTGTAATTGGCTGCAGGAAAGCGAAAACTCCATGGATCCCTTCCATAGTGTCTTTTTGCATGGCCGAGTAAACGGTCCGCAGTTTCCGGGGTTAGAGCACTTTGTCGCACTCCCGGTCGTTGAATACTTCAAGCGTCCTGAGGGGTTCGTGTACAGCCACTGCCGACGCCAGGGCGACCTGATTATGATGCGTTTCCATGATCACATCACGCCGACCATGGCGCAAAATGGCGGTATGTTCCAGAAACTGGATGGCCCGAAAGTATTCGGGAGAACGAGTCTTACCAAGTGGGTGACCCCAATTGACGACACGAACAGCCGCAAGTTTGGCTGGCGCCACTTTAACGATGCAGACGAGGTGCTTCGGCAAGGGGACAAGAGCGGGGTCGGTTGGGAAAAGGTGGATTTTTATGGGCAGACTGCACACCGGACCCAGGAGGAGCGTCTGGAAAGTCCGGGTGACTGGGAGGCCTGGACCAGTCAAGGTCCCATCAATATTCACCAGAGAGAGTATCTCGGAACGACGGATGAGGGGATTTCCCTGCTTCGTACCAAACTTAAAAAAGATATTCGGGCTGTTCAGCGCGGAAAGGAAGTGGCGCACCCGCTGGGGTCAGAAGGCGCGCCGTTTCATACCTATGGCGGCGATACTGTGCTCCGATTGCCGGAGGATCCATCTGACGATGCCCAGCTCATGCGGCGAACCCAGAACCAGGTTGCCCGGATATATTTTGCGGCGGACCGGTATGAGGGGAACGATCGCAGGGACTACATCACGCAAGAGATTCGCAAGCATTTCGGCGACGAAGCGCTGAGCGGAGCAGGAGACTGAGGGTTTTGTCAGACCGGCCCGTCCCGCGTCCCGGGATCAGCAGCATCCGGGGGCATATGGTGGC
>JAERSQ010000029.1 GCA_016845525.1 Pseudomonadota bacterium | reverse complement strand
AAATCTTGATCAGGTGCTTGCGGAATTCTCCGTCGATCATCTCAGCGAATCAGAAAAAGTCCAACTCAATCTCGCCTGGCATAGGCTGGATGCCTGGCCCGATGCCGTTGCCGGCCTCGAGCGACTCAAAAGCCGATACATCATTGGAACCCTGTCCAACGGCAATATTGCGCTGATCGTGAATATGGCCAAGTACGGCGGCTTGCCCTGGGACGTCGTGCTGGGTGCAGAGGTGGCGCGAGCCTACAAACCTCAGCCGCAGGCGTATCTCGGTTCAGCTCAGGCGCTCGGCCTGACGCCCGGCGAATGCATGCTGGTGGCGGCACACAATGATGATCTCAAAGCAGCCGCGCAGTGCGGTTTCAGGACGGCATTCGTGGAACGGCCGTTTGAGCATGGTCCCGATCAGAAATCCGATCGGACTGCCGACGGCGACTACGACTATGTGGCCCGGGATTTTGTTGATCTTGCTCACCAGTTGGGATGCTGAGCGGTAACTGACAGGCGACCTGGCTGTTGAAGCGTTGCCCTAGGAGGCGTCCTCTTGTTCGCGGGCCCGTTCTCCAAGCACGACCGCCAGACCACTCAAGACCACCAGCACGGCGCCAAACACCACATTCACGGTCGGCACTTCGGCAAAAAGAAAAAATCCCCACAAGGTTGCCCAGATCAGCGTGGTGTATTCCAGTGCACCGACCAGGTACACCGGTGCGTAGCGAAATCCGTTGGTAATGGCATATTGACCGACGAGCGCCACCCCGGACAGGCCCAGCATGAGCAGGAGACTGCTGAGGGACGGTGTCTGCCAGGTCCAGGGTGAGCTGATCAGCGAGACCAGCAGAATAAAGATGGCTCCGCTCAGGAGCATCAGTTCCGAGGACTCTGTTCGGGAGAGGTGACGGGTGTAGATGCCGAGTGCAGCGAAACTGAAGCACCCAAAAAGCGCTGCGCCGGCACCCAGCCAATCCACTTCTCCGCCAGTCGGCTGGATAATGAAGAGCACCCCGATAAACCCCACGATGACCGCCATGATCTGTCGACCGCTGGGCATCTCCGCCAGAATCACCCCCGACATAACGGCAAGAATGACCGGATATGCGGATGCAATAGAGATCGCATCGACCAGCGGCATTCTCGTGATCGCAAAGTAGTAGCTCAGGAATGCGACAAGGTTAAAGGTTGCGCGCAGTAGATGACCGCCAGGCCGTTGGGTCATCAGCCCCCGGGAACCGAAGCGCCAGACACAGATCAGGGCAAATACCGGAATCATGATGCTGCTGCGTACCAGCAGCAGCTGGAGCAGGGCAAAATCGGTCGAGAGCCACTTAACGAGCGCGTCCTGCGCCGAAAAGAAAAAGGACCCGATGAGCGTAAAGGCGCCACCCAACAGGACAACGCGTTTCAAGGGTGGGGTCGCCCCATCGGCCGGCTCATAAAGCGCTTGGGGAAGCCTTTACGAGATGAGCTGATGCGCATGATGCGCGATGTGGTCACCGATAAAGGAAGCGATGAAGTAGTAGCTGTGATCATAGCCCGGCTGCATTCGCAGTTCGAGATCTCGCCCGGCACCCTCAAAGGCGCTGCGCAGCGCCTGGGGCTTTAACTGTTCGTCGAGAAAGTTGTCCGCTTCGCCCTGATCGACCAGGACCGCACCGCGAAAGTCTGATTGCTCGACCAGTGCGCAGGCATCCCAGTTTGCCCACTCGGCCCGGTCGGGACCGAGGTAACCGCCGAATGCTTTTTCTCCCCAGGGACAGTTGACGGGGTTGCTGATCGGCGCAAATGCGGAACACGAGCGGAACACATCAGGCCTCTTTAAGGCGCAGATCAGTGCGCCATGACCTCCCATCGAGTGACCCATGACACCGACTCTTTGGGGATCTCCCTGAAGGCCTGTTGCCACGATGCCGGGGAGTTCCTGCGTCACATAGTCGAACATCCGGTAATGCTCGCTCCAGGGTGCCTGCGTGGCATTGACGTAAAACCCGGCTCCCGAGCCGAAATCGTAGTCGTCGTCTTCGCCCGGGAGCGCGAGACCGCGGGGCGAGGTGTCCGGCATGACCAGCATGATGCCGTGTTCGGCGGCATAGCGCTGGGCTCCGCCTTTTTCGGCAACGTTGGCCCAGGTGCAGGTGAGACCCGAAAGATAGAACAGCGTCGGCCTGGGGGAGGACTGCTCTGGTGCCGGATCAAATACGGCAAACTCCATATCGCAGCGTGTACTGTCGCTCGCGTGGCGGAACACCCGCTGTGTTCCGCCAAATGTCCGGACTTCCTGTATGCACTCCATTTGCGATACGGCCTAGAAAGTGACAACGCTGCGGATAGATTTGCCCTCATGCATGAGATCGAAAGCGCTATTGATCTCTTCGAGCGGCATGGTGTGCGTGATGAGATCATCAATGTTGATCTTGCCGTCCATGTACCAGTCAACAATTTTGGGCACGTCCGTTCGGCCTTTGGCTCCGCCGAAAGCGGTGCCGCGCCAGTTGCGTCCGGTGACGAGTTGGAATGGCCGGGTAGCGATTTCTGCGCCGGCAGGTGCAACACCGATAATGATGCTGGTGCCCCAGCCCTTATGGCAGCACTCCAGAGCCTGCCGCATGACCTCGACGTTGCCAATGCATTCGAAACTGTAATCGGCACCGCCGCCAGTGAGTTCGACCAGGTGGGGAACGAGATCCCCTTCAACCTCGGCCGGATTCACGAAGTGCGTCATGCCGAATTTTCTGCCAAGGGCTTCGCGATCCGGGTTGAGGTCAACCCCGACAATTTTGTCGGCCCCGACCAGACGGGCGCCTTGAATCACATTCAGTCCGATACCGCCCAGTCCGAAGACCACAACGTTGGCCCCGGGTTCGACTTTTGCCGTGTTGATTACAGCGCCGATCCCCGTGGTGACGCCGCAGCCGATGTAGCACACCTTGTCGAAGGGGGCATCTTCGCGGATCTTGGCGAGCGCGATTTCCGGCACGACGGTGTAGTTTGAGAAGGTCGATGTCCCCATGTAGTGAAACAGCCTGTCGGAACCCAGTGAGAAGCGGCTGCTTTCATCCGGCATCAGTCCGCGCCCCTGGGTCTCGCGGATGGCCTGACACAGATTGGTCTTGCCCGAGGTGCAGTAATCACAGGTCCGGCACTCGGGGGTGTAAAGCGGAATGACATGGTCGCCCGGTGACAGGGAGGTCACGCCCTCACCGACCTCCACCACGACTCCGGCACCTTCGTGTCCGAGGATGGCAGGGAACAGCCCCTCCGGGTCATCACCGGATAGCGTAAAGGCATCGGTATGACACACACCGGTTGCCTTGATTTCGACCAGCACTTCTCCAGCACGTGGTCCGTCAACTTTGACCGTCTCGATACTTAATGGCTGACCGGCTTTGGTAGCGACCGCCGCTTTGGTTTCAATCATTTTCTTCCCCCAGGTTTCTGGAAATTGCGCTCGCGCATTATAGCCAAGCCTACCGCAGGCTTGACGATGACAGGGCGCTTGCGTCACTCTGTTTGTCGCCATGTTGATCCCCCAAGCCGCGACCCGGTAAAAATGCGTCTGTCCAGCCTTGTGTTGACCGCTTTGATTAGCCTCAGTGGTTGGCTGCCGGTCTTTGCGCAAAGCCCCGGTAAATTCAAGAGTGAAAAGGCATCTTTTCAGGTTGCCACTATTGCCTCTGGTCTTGACCATCCGTGGTCGATGGCGTTTTTGCCGGAGGGCGATCTTCTCGTGACCGAGCGTTCAGGGGCGCTTCGTCTGATACGAAAAGGCCGACTGCAGGATAATCCGATTGCGGGCTTGCCCGAAATATCAGCCAAGCGGGATCAGGGCGGTCTTTTGGATATCGCTCTGGATCCTGCTTTTGACCAAAACGGCCGGCTCTGTCTCTCCTACGTAGCGCAGGCCGAGGGAGGCCGCGGTACCGAAATTGGCTGTGGGATCTTTCGCGACGACCGCCTGGACGAATTTAAGGTGATCTTCCGCGCGACGCCGAAGAACAAATCCGGCAGACATTTTGGCTGCCGTCTGCTTTTTGCGGATGGCTATCTTTACGCCACCCTGGGAGATCGGGGTAGCCGACCCCAGGCGCAGGACCGCGCCACACACCCCGGCTCTGTGGTGCGTCTCATGGCTGATGGCACTGTCCCGGCCGATAATCCTTTTATCGGGCATAGCGCATATCAGCCCGAGCTCTATGCCTACGGTAACCGCAACCCTCAGGGGCTCGCACAGGATCCGATAACAGGTGCCATCTGGATGCATGAACACGGCCCCCGTGGCGGTGATGAGCTTAATCAGCTGATGGCTGGTGCCAACTACGGCTGGCCGGTGATCAGTTACGGCAAGGAGTATTTTCTACCCAAAGCAGTCGGTGAAGGAACTCACAAGAGTGGCATGGAGCAGCCCATTCACTATTGGGTACCGTCGATCGCGCCTTCGGGAATGACCTTCTATTCGGGTCCAGATTTTCCGGGTTGGCGAGGCAGCCTGTTTCTGGGTTCGTTGAAGTTTCAGGAATTGGTGCGTCTTGAGCTGGATCAGGGCCAGGTCGCAGCAGAAGAGCGCTTGCTGAGTGGAGAGTTCGGCCGGATACGGGATGTCCGGCAGGGGCCCGATGGCGCTCTATATTTATTGACGGATGCGGCCGAGGGGCAACTATTAAAACTGGTGCCTGCCGAGTGAGTGCGGCGGGGCTATCATAGGCATCCCGTACAAATCATAGTGTCGAGACCAACGTGAAGCTTACTGATCTTGAGATTTTTGTTGTGGGCAATCCGCCTCCCGGTTGGGGCGGGCGCTACTTCATTTTCGTCAGGTTAACGACCAGCAACGGCCTCGTTGGTTATGGCGAGGTGTATTCCGCGTCAGTGGGTCCGGAAGCGATGCGCGGCGTGATTGAGGATGTGTTCTCGCGCCAGATGGCCGGCGAGAATCCAGAGAACGTTGAGCTGATGTTCCGTCGGGCTTACTCCTCGGGTTTCACGCAACGGCCGGATCTTACGGTGATGGGTGCGTTCTCCGGCCTCGAGATTGCCTGTTGGGATATCTTGGGCAAGGCCCACGATCGGCCGGTGTACGCGCTTTTGGGCGGACTCATGAATGAGCGGATCCGCTCCTACAGCTATCTTTATCCGCTTGCCCATCACGACATCAATGCCTTCTGGAATGATGCCGAGATGGCTGCCGAAAGCGCCCAGCACATGCTTGACCAGGGGTTTGCGGCGATGAAATTTGATCCCGCTGGACCCTATACGCTGCGGGGCGGACATCAACCGGCACTGAGTGATATCGCCCGCTCCGTTGATTTTTGCAAACGTATTCGACAGACCGTCGGTACGCGTGCCGATATCCTGTTTGGAACGCACGGCCAGTTCACAACGGCAGGCGCGGTACGGCTTGCAAAAGCCCTGGAACCGTATGATCCGCTCTGGTTTGAAGAACCCTGTCCGCCGGATAATTTTCTGGAGTTCGCCAATGTGGCCAGTCAGTGCCGAATCCCTATTGCCACAGGCGAACGTCTGACGACAAAGGCTGA
>JAERSQ010000028.1 GCA_016845525.1 Pseudomonadota bacterium | reverse complement strand
AGGATGCACGGTATTGCTTTCAATCTTGAACTTTCTGACTTCGATCGACTGAACCCTGCCACCTTTACCATGTTGGCACAGGTCTGCGGAATACCCGAGGCCCAGCATCGTGATTACGGCCGTTATCTCTTTGATACCCTGCAGAACGCCACGCGTCGCATTCCGCTCTTTGCCGGCATCAAGGATCTGCTTGAGGATTTATGTACTGACCACACCTTATGTGTGGTGACCGCCAATCATGCAGACGTAGTAAGAACCCGGCTCGCGCACGAAGGGCTTCAGGACTGCATCGATACCTATTTCGGGAGTAACCAGCCCGGCACCAAGGCAGACCATATCCGCGAGGCTCTCTCTCAGTATGCCGCCACGGCTGAGCGAGCCTGGATGGTCGGCGATTCCGTCAGCGATATTGAAGCGGCTCGTGCCGGCGGCGTTAACAGCATCGCAGTGAGTTGGGGATGGCAATCCGGCGCATTGCTGCAACAGCATGAGCCGGATCACCTCTTTGACGCGCCAACTGATATGCATAAGTTCTTCAAGGCGTTCTGAAACAGATGAACACACTTGCGCATCTTTATTTATCAGGCAATGATCCTGATTTGATCCTGGGTAACTTTATTGGCGACTCAGTGCGCGGCGGTGAATTCTCTCAACTGGACGAACGCGTCCAGGAAGGCGTAAGGCTCCACCGTAAAATCGACCGCTTTACCGATCAACATCCCGTGTTTCGCCAGATCTGTTCCCCCATGCGTGCGGACTTTGGCCGTTACTGCACGGTGGTCGCCGATGTCTTTCTTGATCATTTTCTTGCGCGGGACTGGGAGCGCTTTGACGCAAGATCGCTCGAGGACTACACCCGCTGGATTCACCAGATTCTGGCTGAGCGGATTGATACCTGCCCGGAAAGATCCAGAAGATACTTTAAATACCTGAGCACGACCGATACGCTGCTGCACTATCAGTCAACGGAAGGCATCAGCCGCACGCTCTTGCAGATGGCAAAGCGGGCCCGCTTCAATTCAGGGATGGAGAATGCAGGCGCGGTCCTGCGAAGACAATATCCTCAACTCAAGGAAGGCTTTGAAAGTTTCTTTCCCGAACTGGTGCGTTATACCCTGGGAGAAAGACGAGCCCACGCCTGACGAGCTCAGGCAGAGCCCGCGTTCGCATCGAAACGCGTGTGGTAGTAATCGCTTTCCATGGCTGACTGACGAATCTGATCGGTCAGCGTCTGCAGGCGTTTTTCTGCCGTATCGACCTCGGCGCAGGATTCACAGCCGGGGTCACCGCAGGGCTGGTGTGCATACAGCCAGAACTGAACAGCACCTGCCAAAAGGCCCGAAGCCACTTCCCAACTGTCTGAGTCAGCATCCTGGTCCAGCAGTTCGTTTCCAAGCTCGATCATCCGCTCAGCGGCAGCATCAAAATGGCTCAACTCGTCTTCAAACTCCATGGCGCTCTCCGGTCAGCAATCGATCCAAACACTCTTTAAATCGACAGACGATTCTAACGGCTCACCAGAAAGACGTGGAACTTCCGCGTCACTGCGCCAATATCAGTGACGGCGATCTTTACCGAGCACCTAGAGGGTCACTTCGGCATTCGAGATGGCCGGTGGGAATCCGATGACTGTGAGGCTGAACTCTGCGAACCCGACCCAGCCGTCATAACAACTGCTGCAGCACTGCCAGTGCTGCCAAGCCTAGCAGGGTTACCGCCGGCCAAGGCATTACCGGTTTCTCCAATCCGGCACGGGAAGCGGCACACGAATAACTCGCCGGACAGCGCGGACAATCCACGCCGTCGCAAGGTAGCCGGTTCACCTGGTTGCGTTGACGGTTACGGCTGAACTGGATGCTCGAAGTGAAAACACTGCCTACGGCTCTGTTAGGAATCTGTTCCAGATGGATCAGTTGCATGAGCGGCCTACCCCAAGGGCGAGTCAGTGACTGGAAAGCCTGATCATATCCACGAGATACTATCGGGTTTATGATTTGAATCATAAGAAAGCACGAAATTTATGCCATTGAGTATTCTTGATGAACCAGTCCCGGCGATACAAGACCCCCGTCGAGCGCACATAACCAAGAACCCACAGTAAGGGAGCAGAGTTTTCGTATGGAACCGATCAGAATCAACCTTTACAGCGATACGCAATCGCAGCCTACTGCCCAGATGCGCGAAGCGATGGCGCAAGCGACAGTCGGAGATGAGCAACACCGACTCGACCCGAGCGTGAACCAACTATGCGAAGACGTTGCCGGATTGCTGGGAAAAGAAGACGCGGTCTTTCTCCCTTCTGGAACCATGTGCAACCAGATCGCACTCGCGGTGCATTGCACTGCCGGCGATGAAATCATCGCTGATCGCTCAGCTCACATCATCAATTTTGAGGCCGGCGGTCCGGCATCTCTGGCAGGATCGATGGTGTATCCGCTGGAAGGCAAAAATGGCATTTTCGGCCCAGATGATGTGCGAGGTGCAATCAGAAGCGCCTCTCTTCATGCGCCCAGATCCCGCCTGCTCGTTGTCGAGCAAACATCGAATCTCGGTGGGGGCGCGGTCTGGCCCCTCGCTCAGCTCCAGGCGGTTTCCAAGGCGGCCCGTGAACACAACCTGAGCCTTCACATGGACGGCGCAAGACTCATGAATGCGGTAGTAGCGGCGGGCGTCTCTGCGACTGAATTCTCCGCTACCGTCGACTCCGTCTGGCTCGATCTCAGTAAAGGCCTTGGGTGCCCCGTCGGTGCCGTCCTGGCCGGCAGTCGCGATTTCATTCATGAGGCCTGGCGATGGAAACACCGAATTGGCGGAGCGATGCGCCAGGCGGGCATCGTAGCCGCAGCGGGCAGTTGGGCTCTGAAACATCATGTCGATCGGCTGGCGGAA
>JAERSQ010000027.1 GCA_016845525.1 Pseudomonadota bacterium | reverse complement strand
TCCAGTCTACGCCACCCCTGCACAACGGCTCTGGCACTACATCTATCTCGTTATCTGTACGCTGGTGCTGTTTTTTCTGGTGATGCCCCTGGTAGCCGTGATTCCGATTTCGTTCAGCATATCCCCTTTTCTGCAGTTCACGCCAGAAATGCTTCGACTTGACCCCGAAGCGTTTTCGCTGCGCTGGTATCGAATCATGATCGGTGATTGTTCCGATCCCGGAATTACCACCGTCTGTAGCGACAACTGGAAGATTGGCGCCAAGAACAGCCTCTTTATCGGGGTAATCGCAACCTTGCTGGCAACGACGCTTGGGATCTTAGCAGCGCTGGGCCTGAGCCGTCCCATCATGCCGTTTCGAAAACTGATCATAGCTGTCATGATTTCGCCCCTGATCGTGCCTCTGATCATCACGGCTTCGGGCATGTTCTTTTTCTTTGCCAAGTTCAATCTGGTCTCGACCTACACCGGGCTGATTCTTGCGCACACAGTGCTTGGACTGCCGTTTGTGGTGATCACCGTGACAGCGACGCTCGTGGGGTTTGATGTCAATCTGACCAAGGCCGCAGCGAGCCTCGGTGGTGGACCCATCCGTAACTTCTTCAAGGTCCAGATGCCGCTCATTCTGCCTGGAGTGATTTCGGGAGCGCTGTTCGCATTTATTACTTCGTTCGATGAAGTCGTGATCGTGCTTTTTATTGGCGGACCCGACCAGGTCACGCTGCCTCGGCAGATGTGGTCAGGTATCCGTCAGGAGATCAGCCCCACCATCCTTTCCGTCGCGACCATCCTGGTGATTCTGTCCATCTGTCTGCTCACTACCGTCGAGCTTCTGAGAAGACGCAGCGAACGGCTACGTGGCATTCGCCCCACCTAACCAACATCGCAAAGCCGTGGCAAGTTCTGTAGAAACAGTTCCTGCATTAAAGGTTCATGACCTGCACAAGCGCTTTGGTGAGGTCGAGGTACTAAAAGGCGTTCATCTGGATGCCCACGTCGGGGACGTGATCTCCATGCTGGGCGCATCCGGATCCGGCAAAAGCACCTTTCTGCGCTGCATCAATCTGCTCGAGACGCCCGACAGTGGTTCGATCACCGTCCAGGGTGAAACTATCGGGATGACCGTTGACCGCTCGGGGAGCCCAGTCCCCACCGACATGGATCAGGTCATCCGGCTACGAGCGCGGCTCGGTATGGTGTTTCAAAGTTTCAACCTGTGGCAGCACATGACGGTGCTTGAAAACGTCACTGAAGCCCTGATTCACGTTCTCAAGATGTCCAAGACTGAGGCGCACGAGCGCGGCTGCGACACCCTGGACAAAGTCGGCATGCTCGATCGCAAGGACTACTACCCGGCGCACATATCCGGAGGCCAGCAACAGCGTGCCGCGATTGCCCGCGCCCTCGCCATGGAGCCGGACGTCATGTTGTTCGACGAGCCTACCTCGGCACTTGACCCTGAGCTTGTGGGTGAAGTCCTTAAGGTAATGAGGACGCTCGCCGACGAAGGCAGGACCATGATTGTCGTGACGCACGAGATTGGGTTCGCACGGGATGTCTCCAACAAGGTCATTTTCCTGCATGAGGGGGCTATCGAAACCGAAGGGCCGCCCGGCGAAATGTTCGATAACCCCGCGTCAGCGCGGTTTCGACAGTTTCTGGCTAATGCGCTACATTGAAACCGCCTGGCCAGCAAATTCAATACACTCCGTGTAGTATTAGCGGGCTGGACTTTCCAACAACCGATGGGAGATGAGAGATGATTAAAAAGAAACTGACTATGCTGGGCCTTGCCGGCCTGCTCGCCCTGGTCACGGGAACGGCCGTGGCAGGAAGTGCTCTGCGCGTCGGCGTGGAAGGCGCCTACCCGCCGTTCTCCTGGAAAGAGGCAGACGGCACACTAAAAGGATTTGACATCGACATGGCGATGGAGGTCTGCAAACGGCTGAATCGCGAATGCGTGCTGGTCGAGCAGGAATGGGACGGCATGATCCCGGCACTGCTGGCCAAGAAATTCGATAAGATCATTGCCTCGATGTCGATCACAGAAGAGCGCAAGAAGAAGATCGACTTCACCGTGAAGTACTACAACACCCCTGCCAAACTGGTCGCGAAAAAAGGCGCCGGGTTTGACGGCACGGCGGCAGGCCTTAACGGCAAGCGGTTGGGTGTGCAGCGTGCCACCACACACCAGTGTTCGGCCGAGAAACTTTTCCCGGGTGCAGAACTTGTCCTGTACGCCACACAGGAAGAGGTCTGGCAGGACCTGGCCGCGGGACGTCTGGATGCCCAGCTGTCTGACTCGCTGCAGGCCTATGAAGGCTTCCTGGCGCTTGATGCGGGTCAGGGCTTTGATTTCCTCGGCGACGCCATTGATGACGTCGAGTGTCAGGGCGTGGGTGCCGGTTTCGCCGTGCGCAAGGAAGACTCCGCACTGCGTGACCAGCTCAGCCAGGTTATTCTGGATATCCGTGCTGACGGGACTTACAAAGCGATGAACGACAATTACTTTGCTGTCGATATCTACGGCAACTAAGTTATTTCGTTTGCATGACCTGAACGGGCCCCTCGCGGGCCCGTTCCTTTTCTGACCCAACGATGGATTCCATCTGGGAATACCGAAACCTGCTGCTCGCGGGAACTGCGGTCACGGTACAACTCGCCCTCGCCTCACTCACACTGTCCGTCGTCCTGGGTCTTGTCGGTGCTGCCGCCAAACTGGCTGCCAACCCTGTCTCACAAAAAATCGCCGGCGCTTACACCACACTGGTCCGAGGGGTGCCGGATCTTGTGCTGATGATGCTGCTTTTTTACGGGGGGCAGCAGATTGCCAATGATCTCGGCAGCCTGACAGGCTGGTGGGATTACCTTGAGATCAACCAGTTCATCGCGGGCGTCTGGTCGATCGGGTTTGTTTTCGGCGCCTATATGACCGAAACCTTCCGTGGTGCGATTCTGGCTATCCCGCGCGGGCAGATTGAGGCGGGCATTGCCTGCGGGATGAGGCCGTTCCTGATTTTCCGGCGCATCACCTGGCCCCAGATGATCCGCCACGCCCTGCCCTCGTTCACAAATAACTGGCTGGTTCTGATCAAGGCCACCGCTCTGGTGTCCGTGATCGGCCTGCATGACCTGGTCTGGAATGCCTCAACGGCCGGGCGCTCCGTACGCGAACCGTTTACGTTCATGTTTGCCGTGCTGATCATTTACCTCATCCTCACAGCCTGCTCTGACGTCGGGCTGCGCTGGCTGGAACGGCGCTATAACGTGGGTGTGGACAGGGCATAACAACATGGCCGACACCGAGCGCACTTTTTTTGAATATCTGGTTTACGTGAGTGAAAACCGCTCACCGCTCGACTTCATGCTGGTCGCCGATCACATTGACAAGTTCTTCTATGGCGCTCTGCTGACGATTGAGATTACGGTCCTGGCTTTATTCATCGGCGGGGTGATGGCCATACCGCTCGCCATAGCGCGCGCCTACCGCCACCGCTGGCTGAACGCTCCGATTTTTGGGTTCACTTACTTCTTCCGGGGCACACCTCTTCTGGTCCAGACTTATCTGGTCTATTACGGTCTTGCGCAGTTCGACTTTGTCCGGGAAAGTTTTCTCTGGGATCCGATTCTTTCAAGCCCCTGGTGGTGCGCTCTCATTACCTTCAGTCTCAATACGGCCGGCTACACAACAGAATTTCTGCGCGGCGCGATTGAGAACACGGCCAAGGGCGAGATTGAGGCGGCACGGGCCTGCGGTATGTCTCCTGCCAGGGTAATCCGGCGAATCGTGCTGCCCAGCGCTTTCAGGCGGGCACTGCCGGCTTACTCCAATGAAGTCATCTTTATGCTGCACAGTTCCGTTGTGCTCAGCACCATCACGCTTCAGGATATACTCGGCGTGGGCCGTTGGCTGAATGGGCGCTATTACCTCGCCTACGAAGGCTTCATCACCGCGATGCTGTTCTACATGGTGCTGGTCTTCCTGATCAGCAAAGGATTTCGCATCTGGGAGAAGCGCTGGCTCGGACACCTTCGTGCCCGCGTGGCTGCGGAAAACTAGTCGACGCCTTTTCCTTTGGGCCGAAAGAAGCCCTTTTCCCGAAGAGTCCTTGATGACATCCACCCTCACTATCGCCCAGGACCTGATCCGGAAAGCCTCGGTAACCCCGGATGACCAGGGCTGTCAGGATCTCGTCGCCGATCAGTTGCAACCCTATGGGTTCAGGCCTGAATTCATGCAATTTGGCGACGTTCGAAACCTCTGGCTTCGGCGTGGTGCTCAAAGCCCGCTTTTTGTTTTTGCAGGACATACGGATGTGGTTCCCACCGGACCCGAGACGGATTGGGTGTATCCCCCTTTTTCAGGAGAGGTGATCGACGGCATGCTGCACGGCCGCGGCGCGGCCGATATGAAAGGCAGTGTTGCGGCCATGGTGACCGCCTGCCAACGGTTCGTTGACGCACAGCCTGATCATCCCGGATCGATCGCCTTGCTGCTGACCAGTGATGAAGAAGGACCGGCCGTCGATGGCACAGTTCGTGTAATTGAGGCCTTGATTGAAAGAGACGAAACGATCGAGTGGTGCCTCGTTGGTGAGCCGACAAGCTCCGAGCACCTCGGGGATGTCGTCAAAAACGGGCGACGGGGCTCCCTCGGAGGGACACTCACCGTCCGAGGTATCCAGGGACATGTTGCCTACCCGCACCTTGCAGACAACCCCATTCACCGGCTTGGCCGTATCGTCAGCGAACTCTCCTCGACCCACTGGGACGATGGAAACACGTATTTCCCGGCGACCACCTTCCAGGTCTCCAACATTCGATCCGGTACAGGCGCCACCAACGTGGTGCCCGGCGAAGCCAAGGCACAATTTAACCTGAGGTTTTGTCCCGACAGCACGGCTTCATCCCTTAAGGAAAAGATCGAATCGGTCTGCCGGGAGCACGCTGACCATTTTGAAATTGAGTGGAGTCCGCTCGGACTGCCCTACCAAACCCTGCCCGGTACACTGCTGTCTGCGGTTGAAGAGAGTCTTTGCGAGACGGTCGGCTACTCACCTCGATTATCGACCGACGGCGGCACTTCAGACGGGCGCTTTATTGCTCCAACGGGCGCTCAGGTGGTGGAACTGGGGCCCCTCAACCGCACCATCCACCAAGTCGATGAGGTGGTAAGCGCCGAAGACCTCGAGTTGCTCTCCAGCATTTATGAAAAGGTACTCATGCGCCTGCTCAGTTGAGCATCTAACGGCTGACATCTGCTTTATTAACAAACCGTAACGTGTTGGTTACGTCCCGGTAACGTCCCGTGTCCTAAGGTGGCATCCGTTAACAGCCACTAAGCGAGGACACTCATGAAATATCCTGCCAAAAGCCTGCGACCTCTTGGGTCCACCACTGCGGTCGCTGCTCTGGCCAGTGCCGCGGCGCTCGGCGCAATCCTCTACGCCGGGACTGCGGTTACCGCCATACCGGATTCCGCTGATGCGCAAATCGTCCGGCCTGCCACTGGATTTGCTGATCTGGTCGAGGCTGTCCGCCCTGCCGTTGTCAACATTTCCACACGAACCATTCAGCCAGCATCACTGAGCGAAGGCTACACAAACCGGGAATACTCCGACCGGCACCACGGCCGAAGACATTTCGATTTTGACGGCCCGCCCGAGATGCGCCGCTTCATGGAGCGGTTCTTCGGTGATGCCGACCCCCAAATGCCGAGGGGACCGATGGACAGCCGCTCACTGGGTTCCGGATTCATTGTGGATGAAGGTGGACTGGTCGTCACCAACTACCATGTCATCAAGGGTGCTGATGAAATCGAGGTAATCCTCGATAACGGGGAGACACTTCCAGCCGTTGTTCGAGGGGTTGATCGCAGGACTGATCTCGCGCTGCTTGAGGTCGAAACCGAATCGCCCCTGCCTTTTGTCCGCTTCGGCGATTCCGATCACGCCCGTGTGGGTGATTGGGTCATTGCCATCGGCAATCCTTTTGGCCTCGGCGGCACGACCACCTCGGGGATCGTTTCTGCCCGCGGCCGGGACATCAACAACGGGCCGTACGTGGATTACATTCAGATTGACGCCTCTATCAACCGGGGTAACTCGGGCGGCCCACTCTTCAATGATGCGGGCGAGGTCATTGGCGTGAATACTGCCATCTTCTCTCCCAATGGGGGCAGCGTGGGAATCGGGTTTGCCATTCCTGCTGCGGTTGCGCAGAGCGTGATCAATCAACTCCGTGACGACGGCAAGGTGGCCCGCGCCTGGTTGGGTATTGAGATTCAGTCTGTCACACCAAAAATCGCAGAAAGTCTTTCAATGAATGAGGCGACGGGAGCTCTGGTTTCCCGGATCACGCCAGACAGCCCTGCAGCTGCCAGTAAGCTTAAGACCGGTGACGTCATCATCGGATTTAACGGTAACGACGTCGACACGATAAGGGCTCTGCCCCGGATGGTCGCCAAGGCGCCTGTCGGAGAGCGCGCCACACTCAAGGTCCTTCGGGACGGTAAGGAACTCACCCTGGATGCGGTTCTGGCGCCGATCCCTGAGACCCGGCAGGCCAGGACGATGATGACGCCGACACCAAAGAAAGATCGATTGGGCTTGCGTCTGTCAGCATTGGACGAAGAGACGCGTACTGCGCTCGGCCATCAAGGTGAAGGCGTTCTGGTTGAAGAGGTTCTGCCATCCAGCCCCGCAGCACGTGAGGGCCTCAAGGCAGGTGACATTATCATCAAGGTAGGCAATACCACGGTCACTGCGCCAGAAGACGTAATCGAACAAGTGAAAAAAATGAAGTCAAAGGACAAGCCTGTTCTGCTGCTGGTACAGCGCAAGGGCAACCAGCGCTATGTTGCTGTAAAAACAGGGTGATTAGGGATGTCCCGTTTCCAGCCGGGGTATTGCCCCGGCTGGTTTTTTTGACCTGATTTCTCGCAAGCGAACCCAGCGGTAAAATCCGGACGTGCGTATTCTCCTGATCGAAGATGACCCCGAGGCCAGCCGCTACATCATGCGCGGCCTGCGCGAAGCGGGCCATGTCGTCACGCTAGCCGATAACGGCCCCGATGGCCTGTCAATGGCCTCTGATGAAGAACACGATGTCCTTATAGTCGACCGGATGCTGCCGTCTATCGATGGCTTATCGGTCATCGAGACCTTGCGCAGCCAGAATAGTCCGCTACCGATTCTTATTCTCAGCGCATTGGGAGATCTGGAAGACCGCGTTCAGGGCCTGCGCGCGGGCGGTGATGACTACCTGCCCAAACCTTTTGCCTTTGAAGAATTGCTCGCTCGGGTAGAAGCCCTGGGAAGACGACCCGGCCCCGGTAGTGTTGTCACTCAACTGACGGTTGCCGATCTTGAAATGGACGTGCTCGCGAGAAAGGTACAACGCGCCAATCAGTCGATCACCCTACAGCCCCGGGAATTCCGACTGCTTGAATACCTCATGCGTCACAGTGGTCAGGTGGTTACCCGAACCATGCTGCTTGAGAACGTCTGGGATTATCATTTCGACCCCCAGACCAACGTGATTGACGTCCACGTAAGCCGGTTGCGCGCAAAGATTGACCGCGATTTTGACAGACCGCTACTGCACACGGTGCGCGGCGCCGGGTACATGTTACGTGAACCGGAATAGCTTTCTCGCCAGTTCCACCTTCCGGCTGGCCCTGCTGTACGTCATTCTCTTCACCGTTTCGGTGCTGCTCATATTCAGTTTTATCTACTGGTCGAGCGTCCGCTACATGGCAACCCAATCCGACTCGGCTATCCAGACGGAAATTCAAACTCTCGCTGAGCGTTATGAAAGTCGCGGCGTGCCCGGACTGCGCCGGCTTATTCTTGATCGGATTACCCGGCAGCAGCCGACAGGCTCGTCCCTTTACCTTCTGTCAGACCCGCTTGGCCGGCCCATCGTCGGGAACATCAGCCGCTGGCCACAAGTCAGCGCCGAAGACGGCTGGCTCAACTTTAATCTCGATACGAGCGACCGGAATGATTCAGAACTGCACCCTGCCCGTGCCCGGCGCTTTCAACTATCAGGCGGCTTCCAACTCCTCGTTGGGCAGGACATTCATGAACTGAAGTCGGCCCAGCGCCGCATGATCACCGCCCTCAGCTGGGGCGTGATCCTGACGGTACTTCTGGGGCTTGGCGGGGGATTTTTCATCAGCCGGAGGATGCTGACACGCCTTGAGATCATTAACGAGACCAGTCAACGCATTATTGCCGGAGACATGAAACAACGGGTCCCTGTGAGCTCCCGGCAAGACGAATTTGACCGCCTGGCCGGTAATCTCAATCACATGCTCGATCAGATCCAGGAACTGATGGATGGGATTCGCCAGGTCAGTGACAACATCGCACACGACCTCAAAACTCCGCTTTTTCGCCTGCGGCAGAAACTGGAGACATTGAACGCTGAGACGGGATCGAGTCCTGATCGCGCCAAGGAGTTGCAGGACGCACTAGCTGAAGCGGATCGGCTCCTGAATCTCTTCAATGCACTGCTGCGCATCGCCCGCCTCGAATCCGACTCCAGCAAAACTGCCAAGACCGCACTCGCGCTATCGGAGCTGGTGGATGATGTTGCCGAGCTGTACGAACCGCTTGCAGAGGAAAGGGATCAAAGCCTCTCCGTAGAGACGTCCCAACCCATCTCAATTCATGCGGACAGGGACATGCTGTTTCAGGCGCTCGCCAATCTCTTGGACAACGCCGTCAAGTACACCCCTAAGGGAGGTGACATTCGCCTGTCACTTTCGTCTCAGGAAGGCTTTGTCCATATTCGAGTCTGCGACAGTGGTCCTGGCGTGGCGTTACAGGAAAGAGAGAAAGTCTTCCATCGCTTCTATCGAGCAGATACGAGTCGCTCGACACCGGGCAACGGGCTTGGATTGAGTCTGGTCAAAGCCGTCGTCCGTCTGCACGATGGCAAAGTGGCCCTGCGTGATAACGATCCGGGGCTGTGCGTTGAATTGAGCCTGCCCTTCGCTTCTGACCAATAAGCGCCAGCAGGGTTCCCGATCAATTGCGGTTTTCCGATCCCGCGTTACGGACCGTCTCAGCCGTCTGACCGAACAGGATGCTTTTTGAAGCGTCCGTGACCGGCGCACCGGCGTTCACTTTTGCCGCTCGATCGTAAGCCGCTTTCACCGCGGGTCTGTCACTGATGGCATCAAACCAGCGTTTCACGTTAGGGAAATCATCGAGATTGATCTGATGCCGCTCGTGCCGGGCGATCCACGGATAACAAACAATATCGCTAATCGTGTAGTCCGAGCAGATAAATGCACGCTTCGACAGACGCAAATCCAAAACTGCATAGAGACGGGACGCTTCATCGTTGTAGCGCTTGATCGCGTAGGGTACCTTTTCCGGTGCATAGACATTGAAATGATGGTTCTGGCCCAGCATCGGCCCAAGCCCAGCCATCTGCCACATAACCCACTCCAGGACCTCTACCCGTGCTTTGGGAGACTGCGGCAGCAATTGACCTGTCTTTTCGGCAAGGTAAATCAGGATAGCACCGGATTCAAATACGGACACCGGTGGCCCACCAGCGGCCGGCGCGTGATCGATGATAGCCGGGATGCGGCCATTGGGTGCAATGGCCAGAAACTCCTGTGAAAACTGATCTCCCTTGTTGATGTCCACGGTAGTCAACTCATAGGCGAGTCCGGTTTCATGTAAAAAGATTAACGGCTTCATGCCGTTGGGCGTCGGCCAGAAAAAAAGTTCAATCATGTTTTTCGTGTCTCGAGATCGGAAATGTCTGCGAATGCGGTACGTTGGAACGACCGAAACGGGATGCATTCGCGAAGCGCATCGAGAATACCAAAGTTCGGTATACTCCGCGCTCAAACCTGATCATCGGGCGGAGGCCCAAGATATCGCGTGGCAAAAGAGGAACACATCGAAATGGAAGGTACGGTTCTTGAGAACCTGCCGAATACACAGTTCCGCGTTGAGTTAGAGAACGGGCATGTCGTAACCGCACACATCTCCGGCAAGATGCGAAAACACTATATTCGAATCCTGCGTGGCGACAAAGTGACCGTGCAACTGACGCCCTACGATCTCAGTAAGGGCAGGATTACCTACCGGGCCCGCTGAGCCCACAAAAAACCCCCGCGGTGCGGGGGCTGCTATTCTCGCCTCTCATCCGGCACGGCTGCTTGCAGCCAAGCGGCTGGAGAGCCTGACTGAACTACGTCCTACTTGATCTTGGCTTCCTTGTAGGCAACGTGTTTACGTACCACGGGATCAAATTTACGGATTTCCATCTTCTCTGGCTGATTGCGCTTGTTCTTGGTCGTTGTGTAGTAGTGACCGGTCCCCGCGGACGACACCAGTTTGATTTTGTCTCTCATGTCCTGCTCCTGTACCTGATCAGACCTTGGCGCCACGGCCGCGAAGATCGGCCAGAACAGCGTCAATGCCCTTTTTGTCTATGATTCTCAGACCCTGGTGAGATACGCGCAATTTCACCCAGCGATTCTCGCTCTGGACCCAGAACCGACGATCGTGAATATTCGGCTTGAACACCCGCTTGGTCCTGTTATTGGCGTGCGAGACATTATTGCCCGACATCACCCGCTTTCCTGTAACCTGGCAGACTCTGGCCATGGTGCTAACCTTGAATTGCAATCGATAAGAAGGGCGCGATTTATACCAGATTTTGGGTCTTTTTCCTAGACCGGGCGCCGGGCCACTGCGAAATCCGGCCCTGGTCGGCCCGTTTGACGCATTTCCACCCAACCGGGTCAGCCGTTAGACTCCCCGATCATGCCGTTGCTCGCCGAAAAGCATATTGTTCTGGGTATTACCGGCGGTATTGCTGCCTACAAGTCGGCTGAGATTGTCCGGCGCCTGATAGAGCAAGGCGCCGTCGTTCAGGTGGTAATGACCGAGGCCGCCAAAGCCTTTATTGCACCACTCACTCTCCAGGCGTTAAGCGGCCGTCCGGTTCGTGACAGTCTGCTGGACCCTTCCGCGGAATCCGGCATGGGGCATATTGAAATTGCCCGATGGGCGGACCAGATCGTCATCGCGCCGGCGAGTGCTGATTTTATAGCCCGCCTGGCGGGCGGCATGGCATCAGACCTGCTGACGACTGTCTGCCTCGCCACTTCTGCACCCATCGCGCTTGCGCCAGCCATGAACCAGGGCATGTGGAATAACACTGCCACGCAGCGGAACATCGATACGCTCACAGCGGATGGTGTCAGCCTGCTTGGCCCCGCATCAGGAGCGCAGGCCTGTGGTGACGTCGGCCCGGGCAGAATGCTTGAGCCGGCGGATATCGTGAACCATCTGATGGATTCGGGGAAGGTGCGTGCTCTGGACGGCACCAACGTGACGATTACCGCGGGGCCGACCTGGGAAGCCCTGGACCCGGTACGGGCGCTCTCCAATCACAGTTCCGGAAAAATGGGGTATGCCGTCGCGGCAGCCGCAGCAGCAGCCGGCGCCTCGGTTACCCTGGTCAGCGGTCCGACCGCACTGAAGCCGCCATCAGGAATCCGGTATCAAGCGGTCCAATCTGCCGAGGATATGCTGGCAGCGGTCGAGCGGGAGATTGAAGACTGTGATGTCTTTATTGGCGTGGCCGCTGTTGCGGACTATCGTCCGGCACAGCCTGCGTCCTCGAAGATCAAAAAACATAGCGAATCCGTCACGCTTGAACTGGTTCGCAACCCTGATATCCTGGCACTCGTCGCGCAAAACCCAAAGCGCCCCTTCACCGTCGGCTTTGCCGCGGAAACGGATCAGGCAATTCCCAATGCGCGCGATAAACTACAGCGCAAAGGCCTTGACCTGATTGCGGTCAACCAGATCAATGCAACCAATAACCCCTTCGGCAGTGAAGAAAATCATCTCGTCCTGATCAGCGAAATGGATGAGATTGATCTTGGCCGCGACAGCAAAACCGCTCTCGCCGAGCACCTGATTGCCGAAATTGCCCACCGATATCATGACCAGCATTCAACTCAAGATCATTGACCCCCGCATTGGCCGCGAATTCTCTTTTCCTGACTACGCGACCTCAGGCTCCGCGGGCGTCGACCTTGTCGCCTGTCTGGACTCGCCTTTAACGGTCGAGCCAGGCCAGTGCGAACTGATCCCGAGCGGGATCGCCCTGCACATTGCCGACCCGTCGCTCGCGGCCGTACTGCTGCCGCGATCCGGCCTCGGCCACAAACACGGAATTGTTCTGGGGAATCTCGTCGGCCTGATCGACAGCGACTACCAGGGCGAGATCAAGATATCCTGCTGGAATCGCGGCAATGCATCATTTGAAATTCAGCCGGGAGACCGGATAGCCCAACTCGTTGTGGTCCCGGTCGTGCAGTGCCAGTTTGAAGTCGTCGAATCCTTCGACGCAAGTGAACGGTCGGCCGGAGGATTTGGACATACGGGAACGCGCTAGAGGCTCCCCAACTTCTTCAGTACGGCAGCGACCACCACATTCGGATCACACATAGATCAGTTATAATTCCGGCAGTTGTTAACGCAGTTAATTCATGCGCTGACCGCGCCTGCCGAATGAGCAAAAAGATCGGTCAGAGACCGACACAGTTTCTTGCGCCCCTTTCAGGGGCAAACCGCGCCTATCTAGAGGATCTTTTCAACAGATCCCAGCAGGACCCGGCCAATCTGTCACCGGACTGGACTGAGTTTTTCGCCCGGTTGCCCGAGGAAACGACTTCACCAAAGAAAGCCGCCGAGGATCCAGGCCGGGAACGGGGCGATGAGGCCGGCAGAAAACAGGCCGCGGTACTTCGCCTGATCAATGCCTACCGAACCCGCGGTCACAGCATTGCCAACACCGATCCCCTTGGCATCGCAAACCCATCCGTTCCCGAAGACTTCGATCTTTCATTCCAGGAACTTTCAGAAGATGACCTTGGGAAAAATTTTGACACGGGCTCTCTCGCCTTTGGTCCCGAAACACTTTCGCTGAAGCGCATTCGTGATCTCTGTCATGACGTGTACTGCGGGCCGGTTGGCGTGGAATACATGCACATCTCGGACACCGCCGAAAAGCGGTGGCTGCAAAGCCATCTGGAAACGGATCCGGTTCGGCCCCGCCCTGACGCTGACTTTCGAAAACACCTGCTCCAGCGCCTGACAGCGGCAGAGGGGCTTGAGCGCTATCTTCATACGCGTTTTGTCGGTCAAAAACGCTTTTCCCTTGAGGGCGGAGAAACCCTGGTACCGGCGCTGCAGCAGCTGATTCAGATTTCCGGACAATCGGGCGTCAAGGAAGTTGTCATCGGGATGGCGCATCGCGGTCGTCTCAATGTCCTGGTCAATATTCTGGGCAAATCTCCGGAAGATCTCTTCAGTGAATTCGAGGGAAAGATCGAAACCACTGGTAACCAGATCAATACCGGCGATGTCAAGTATCACCAGGGCTTCTCTGCGGACGTCGACACCCCGGGTGAGACCGTTCATGTGGCCCTGTCATTCAATCCTTCACACCTTGAGATCATCAATCCGGTGGTCGAAGGTTCGGTACGCGCCCGTCAGGATCGGCGCAAGGATGATGACAAAGACCAGGTCCTGCCTGTTCTGGTCCACGGAGATGCTGCCTTTGCGGGACAGGGTGTCGTGATGGAGACACTCAACATGTCGAATACCCGAGGGTTTTCGACCGGCGGTACGATCCACCTGATCGTCAATAACCAGATCGGGTTTACCACACGCAACCCGCTAGACGCACGATCGACGCCCTACTGTACCGAGATCGCCAAGATGGTCCAGGCGCCGATATTTCATGTCAACGGCGATGATCCCGAGGCCGTGATCTATGCGGTGGAAATTGCTCACCGTTACCGCATGCATTTTCACAAGGACGTTGTCATCGACATCATCTGCTATCGGCGTCTCGGCCATAACGAGGCGGATGAACCCGCCATCACCCAGCCATCAATGTATCGTGTGATCCGGGCTCTGCCGACCACGCGGGAGCGTTATGCCGATAAGCTGATTTCCGAAGGAACCATCAGCCAGTCCGAGAGTGAGTCCCAGGAGACGGATTACCGGAACGCTCTTGATGACGGACGCGTTGTTCACCCTCCTGCTTATGATGCCGACAAAGCGCGCTTTTTGGTCGATTGGACACCTTACCTCGGCGCGAAGTGGACGGATCCGGCCGAGACCGCGATCGGCCGTGAGCGGGTGATCCGTCTCAATCAGCGCCTGATGACACTTCCAGAAGGATTTGAACCGCATCGTCGCGTCAAGCGCCTGCTTGAAGACCGAACCCGAATGGCGCAGGGCGAAATCGCAATGGATTGGGGTTTTGCCGAAACCATGGCTTACGCCTCCTTGATTGAGGACGGGTATTCCGTCCGGCTATCAGGCCAGGACTCAGGACGCGGTACCTTCTCCCACCGGCATGCGGTGTTAAAGAACCAGGCTCGCCGTCAGCCCTATGTCCCGCTTCGAAGCATCGGCGACGATCCCTCGAAATTTCTGGTGATTGATTCTCTGCTGTCAGAAGAAGCTGTACTGGGCTTTGAATACGGTTATGCCACCACGGAGCCCCGAACGCTGACCATCTGGGAAGCGCAGTTCGGCGATTTCGCCAATGGCGCACAAGTCGTGATTGATCAGTTCATCAGCAGCGGTGAAGCCAAATGGCAGCGCTTGTGCGGCCTGACACTCTTCTTGCCTCATGGCATGGAGGGGCAAGGACCGGAGCATTCCTCCGCCCGGCTGGAACGCTTCCTGCAGTTGTGCGGCGACAACAATATGCAGGTGTGCGTCCCGACCACTCCTGCCCAGTTCTTCCACTTACTCCGGCGGCAAATGATCAGACCGCTGCGCCGCCCGCTGGTGGTCATGACCCCAAAGAGCCTGTTGCGCCACCGCCATTCTGTTTCTCCTCTGACCGACCTGACGGAGGGGCATTTTCAGAATTTGATCGATGACGCCTCGATTGAAGACAAGGCTGCGGTCGAGCGAATTGTCCTTTGTACCGGAAAGGTTTTCTTTGATCTGGATGCAGGACGCGCCGCTCGTCAAGACCAAACCACGGCCCTCATCCGGCTTGAACAGTTGTACCCGATCCCGCAGGAACAACTCGAGGACGCGCTGGCCGGGTATCCCAACTACAAAACCCTCGTTTGGTGTCAGGAGGAACCACGCAACCAGGGCTCCTGGCACCGCATCCAAAACCACCTGTCACGAGCAATCCGCGAGGATCAGCGTCTTGAGCATGTAAGCCGTGACGCGTCGGCCTCACCCGCTGTGGGGTATTATCAAAAACATCTCGAGGAACAGGAAGCTCTGGTGAACGAGGCGCTTGGGTCGCAATCCGCTTCGCTTGCCGCTACCGCATCAGGAAGTTGACCAGGATGTCTGTCGAAATCAAAGTGCCCATGCTGCCCGAGTCGGTTGCAGATGCCACCATGCTGCATTGGCATGTCAAAGTCGGCCAGCCAGTGCGCCGCGACGACAACCTGGTCGATATCGAAACCGAGAAGGTGGTGCTGGAAGTGCCCGCGCCTCGAGACGGCGTCATCACCGAAATTCTGCGCACGGAAGGAGACACCGTTCTGGCAGACGACGTGATCGCGCTATTCGAAGAGGGGCCGGCGCCCGCAGCACAGACTGAGACCTCTACTTCGAAAAAGACAGAGTCACCACTGCCGGACACTGACGCCCTGCCTGAGGATGCAAAAGCGCCTGTCAGCCCCTCCTCCCCTGCCGCAAGCGAGAAACCCTCTGTCGCTGCACCCGCCGGACCCGCCGTAAAGAACCTGGCCGCGGTGAAAGGCGTTGATCTTTCCGATGTGGACGGATCTGGACGGGGCGGGCGAATCTTGAAAAATGATGTGCTTGCGCGTGCCAACTCACCCTCCGTAGAGGCCGTCGCTGAGGATGCTCAAGGAGTTCGTCGAGAGCCGATGAGCCGGCTACGCAAAACCATCGCCTCACGCCTTATCGATGCTCAGCACAACGCCGCGATTCTGACCACGTTCAACGAAGTGGACCTGTATGAGGTGAAATCCCTGCGCGCCCGTTACCGAGAAGCATTCGAAAAAGCCCACGGCGTACGCCTGGGATTCATGTCCTTCTTCGTCAAAGCTTGTGTGGAAGCATTGAAACGTTTCCCGATCATCAATGCAGCGGTCGATGGATCTGACATCCTGTATCACGACTATTACGACATTGGGATTGCCGTATCCTCCCCTAGAGGTCTGGTGGTACCCGTGCTGCGGAGCGCAGAGCGCCTCGGGCTGGCCGAAATTGAATCGTCTATTGCGGCCTTTGGAGAACGTGCCAAATCCGGCACACTCAGCCTTGAGGACTTGACCGGCGGTACCTTTACGATCACCAATGGCGGTGTTTTTGGGTCGATGCTGTCAACGCCCATACTCAATCCGCCGCAAAGCGCCATTCTCGGAATGCACAAGATCCAGGACCGGCCGGTCGCCCTCGAGGGCGCCGTTGTCGTCCGCCCCATGATGTACCTGGCATTGTCGTACGATCATCGGATCATCGATGGCTCAGACGCCGTTTCCTTCCTGGTGGCGATCAAGGAAGCCCTTGAAGACCCTGCCCGCCTGTTGCTGGAGGTCTGAACGGTTAATTCGGTGATGCCCTGAGACATCCGGGCCCGGCACGAGACATGAGTAGCACATTCCATGAGTAACTTTGACGTAGTCGTGATTGGCGCAGGACCGGGGGGCTATGTCGCTGCAATACGCTGCGCCCAGCTCGGTTTAAAAACGGCCTGCATCGACCGTTGGATTGGCAAGAGCGGCAAACCCTCTGTGGGCGGGACCTGCCTTAATGTCGGCTGTATTCCTTCCAAGGCCCTGCTGGATTCTTCGGAGCGCTATGAGGAGCTGCAAATTCATGCGGCAGACCATGGGATCAGCAGCGGACCCGTTTCGATTGATGTCGAAAAAATGCTGGCGCGCAAAGACAAGATCGTCTCGGAGTTGACGGACGGAATCGGCGCCCTTTTCAAATCCAATCAGATTGCCTTTTTTCCGGGACACGGCTGTCTTGTCGAGGCAGGGGTCGTCCGCGTGTCGTCTGACGAGCGCACTGAAGAGACGCTCACGGCAAAGCATGTCATCCTGGCCAGCGGTTCAACGCCCGTGCAGCTGCCCGGCATGACCGTGGACAATCAAACAATATTTGACTCCGCCGGAGCACTTGAATTCTCCACTGTGCCCAAGAAACTGGGCATCATCGGGGCAGGAGTGATCGGCTTGGAGCTCGGCAGTGTGTGGCGGCGACTCGGCGCCGAGGTGGTCATCCTGGAGGCGATGGATTCTCTGCTCGGCACGGCAGATCCCATGATCGCCCGGGAAGCCAAGAAGCAGTTTTCCCGTCAGGGACTGGATATCCGCCTTGGGTGCAAAGTCACACAGGTTGAGTCGACAAAAGACGGATGCACCATCCGCTATCTCGACGGTGAGAACAGCGAAACCATTGACGTCGAACGCCTGATTGTCGCGGTGGGGCGCCGACCCTGTACCGACGGACTGTTGGACCCGAATTGTGGCGTCGCACTTGACGGCAAAGGCGCCATTCCCGTTGATGCCCATTGCGCCACGGCTGTCGCGGGTGTTTGGGCCGTCGGCGATGTGGTACGGGGACCCATGCTGGCCCACAAGGCCTCAGAAGAAGGTATTGCTGTCGCGGAACGCATTGCTGCCGGCGGCGGCCATATTGATCACTCGACGATTCCGTGGGTCATCTATACGCATCCGGAAATCGCCTGGGTGGGCGCAACAGAAAATGAACTCAAATCGCAGGGAACCGACTACGCCGTCGG
>JAERSQ010000026.1 GCA_016845525.1 Pseudomonadota bacterium | reverse complement strand
CATTCTGGCAGCCATGGCGAATACCGGTGTGCGAGGGTCCTACGGGCACCCATGCTCTGAACGACCTGTGTGCTTGCTGTCAGGCCTATCCGGATCACTTTGTTCGTTTCAGCGCCTATGAGGGTGATACCGCTGGCGGGGCAATCAAACTTCAGATGCTGGTGCAGGCTCCCGGAGATGATGCCTGTGACTGGTCAGGGCACCTTGGCAGCGCGACCAATACCGAGGTTGAGGCATCGATCTATAACGGCGTCCGCCGTTTGCTTCGCGGGTCTGACGATCTTTTAAGTTTGACACTTCAGGACAATCTCAATGCACTGCAGATCACCCTGAGCCGCAGTTTTTGGCAATGCGAGGACAGGCAGGCAGGCCAGTGCTTGGTGACGTGGTCAGACTTTATACGCCCGGAACCGGTTGCCCTGCATGCCCCTGTGCGTTGCCGCCAGGAATTGACCCACCATTCGGCAGGGAGTCTTGTCGGTCGTGTACTGGCCCAACTCCGGGAGCGTGTCGGTCACCCACGAGGGTAATGCCCAGGGCGTGGCTGGACACAAGTTTATTTTGCGGCTCGAACGCTGTGGCCAAGGCCAGCGCCCCAGCGACCCAGCGTCACCTCGTTTCCTTGTGCGGGATGGGTCGGGATATTCAGAGACAACAGCAGGGACAAACCGGCCAATCCGGCCCCAACAAGAAAAACACCAGCAGGAGAGGTCAGCCAAAGAATGCCAAGCGCCGCGGGCAGCACCACCGCCGCGATGTGATTGATGGTAAACGAGACACCCGCGCTGGAGGCAATATCGGCAGGATCAGCGATCTTCTGAAAATAGGTTTTGATGGCTATCGCCAGCGCGAAAAAGAAATGGTCAACGATATAGAGGCCGGCAGCCAGATGTGCGTTCTCGACGAAAGCATAGGCAACAAATACACCGACCAGGCCAATATATTCAAAGACCAGTGCGGTCCGCTCACCCACCCGACCGATAAGCCGTCCGATACGCGCCGCAAACAGCATGTTCAATGTGGCATTCACCAGGAACAGGGCTGAAATCGCAGCGACGCTGTAGCCGAATTTTTCAACCATCAGGAATCCGGCGAAGACGATAAAGATTTGGCGTCGCGCTCCGGAAAGAAACGTCAATGCATAGTAGAGCCAGTAGCGTTTGCGCAAGATCAACTGTCGACGTTGCCTCACCCTCATGGGGAACTGCGGAAAGTACAGCCACGCTGCGACGGCGATCATGACCGTGATCCCGCCTCCCAGGATATAGACAGTGACGAAATCCAGTGACACCACATCGAAGGCAAACCATATTGCGGCGAACGCCACAATCGAGGTGAAAGCGCCAACCGCAATAATCCGTCCCAGCACCTCTGCCGTGCGTTCGGTATCAATCCATTGGAGAGAAAGGGACGTCTGAATGGTTTCGAAATAATGAAACCCGACTGACATCACCACAGTGGTGAGATACAGGCCGATCACGGTCGGGAAAAATCCGGTGAGTGCTGTCCCAATCCCGAGCAGGATGAGCGAGATCAGCGCAATGTGCTGCTCCCGGAGAAAAAAGAGCAGGAACACCACTGTGAAAGCCAGAAACCCGGGTACTTCTCGGAGACTTTGCAGGATGCCGATTTCAGCGCCACTGAACGCTGCACGTTCTATTGCAAAGTTGTTCAAAAGTGCCTGCCAGGTAGCAAAGCTCAATGGAACCGCACCCGCCATCAGCAGCAGCAGAAACTCAGGGCGTGAACGAATCTTATGAATCAGATCAGACATGGATTGGTCAGTCCACAAACAGCGTGTGATTTGCGGACGCAATGGCCATCGCGCGCGCTGGCGAAGGTCCTATATAGTGAAAATGCAGGCTTAATGATACAGTGAACGCGGACTGATCAAATCTGCCACGTTGTGACCGAAGCTCAAACCCATTCCCCGATCAAGGTCGGGCTGTTTGTAACCTGTCTCGCCGACCTGATGCGGCCGCAGGTGGCGTTTGCGGCTGTGGCCTTGCTTGAACGTGCGGGTTGCCGTGTTCGTGTAGCCCGAGAGCAGAGTTGCTGCGGCCAGCCGGCCCTGAACAGTGGCGATCGGGCCAGTACCATGAACATCGCCAAGAGCGTCATCCGTGCGTTTTCCAAGGATGATTATGTGGTCGTTCCTTCCGGGTCCTGTGCCGATACGCTCATCAATAAGTATCCGGAACTTTTTCGCCACGATGTCAAATGGGCGGGTCGTGCACAGGGTCTCGCAGACAAGACGTTCGAACTGACAACGTTTCTGGTCGATCAGCTCGGTGCTGAACTGGATCCCGTTTCCTATCCGGGGGTCTGCGCCTATCACGATTCCTGCTCAGGCCTTCGTGAATTGGCTATCCATCAGCAGCCGCGCACACTGCTGGACCGTGTCGAAGGTTTGTCGATTCGTGAACTGGAGGACGGCAATGCGTGCTGCGGTTTTGGAGGCCTTTTCAGCGTGAAGTACCCGGATCTCTCCGGTCGCATTGTCAGTGACAAATGCGCGCAGATTGCCCAGACCGAGGCAGACACCGTGCTGGGCGGGGATCTGGGGTGCCTTTTGAATATCGCCGGCCGCCTGCGGCGGGAAGGCAGGGATCTGAAGGTCTTTCATGTGGCCGAGGTGCTTGCCGGCATGACCGATGGCCCGGCGATTGGTGAAGCGGAGTCGGAAGACAAAGCATGAGCGTTTCAACGGCATCCCAGCAGGTCGAATTTCAGGAGCGTGCCAGGCAGGCGTTGCAGGATACCAGCCTGCAACGGGCGCTGGCCAAAGCCCGCGGCGGTTTTGTCGATCATCGTCAGGATGCGATTGACGCACTCCCTGAGTTCGATGCGATTCGAGATGCGGCCCGGGACATCAAGAACCATGTCCTGGCAAACCTGGATGGCTATCTCGAGCTGTATGAGCAACAGGTGATTGAGAATGGCGGGCAAGTGCATTGGGCCCGAGATGCAGATGAGGCCTGCCAGATTGTTGCTGAAATCTGCAAGGCCGCGGGTGCAAAAACGGTCACCAAAGGCAAGTCAATGGTGTCCGAGGAGATGCATCTGAATCCGGTGCTGGAAGCGGCCGGTATGACGGTTGTCGAGACCGATCTGGGTGAGTACATCGTGCAGCTGGCCGGAGAGACCCCCAGCCACATCATCGCGCCGGCAGTACATAAAACCCGTGAGCAGATCACAGACCTTTTTCACGAACACCACAGTCCGCTTGGCTATACCGACCGGGTGACACAACGTGAGGCGCTGGTTAATGAGGCGAGAAGTGTGCTCCGCGAACGTTTTGTGACAGCGGACGTCGGAATTACCGGAGCTAACTTTCTGGTTGCGGAGACGGGTTCGAATGTGATTGTTACCAATGAGGGGAACGGAGATCTAACGAGCTGCCTGCCGCGTGTACACATTGTGACTGCCGGTATCGAAAAAGTCGTTCCCTCTCTTGACGATCTTTCAGTGCTCTTGCGGGTATTGGCCCGTAGCGCAACGGGCCAGGAGTTCTCCGCGTACACTTCTCTGTATTCGGGGCCGCGCCGGGCGGACGATATGGAGGGTCCCGAGGCGTATCATGTGGTGCTGCTCGATAACGGCCGTTCGCGCCTGCTCGGAGGCCAATATCAGCCGATGCTTCGGTGCATCCGTTGCGGTGCCTGCCTCAATCACTGTCCAGTCTACGGCTCCATTGGCGGGCACGCGTACGGCTGGGTTTATTCGGGTCCGATGGGATCCGTGCTGACTCCGCTGTTGAACGGTTTTGATCAATCACTGGATCTTCCCAATGCCTGCACATTGAATGGCAGGTGCAAGGAAGTGTGTCCCGTCCGTATTCCGCTGTCTGATCTGCTGCTCAAGCACCGGGTGGAGCAGCACGACCGTCGGCTGAATTCGGGTTTTGGCCGTTTTCTGCTCGGCGTGTGGGCATGGCTGGCCTGCCGCCCGCGGCTGTATCAGGGGGTAATGGCATTGCCCTTAAGGCTGATGCATCTGCTGGGAAGGCGCCGTGGTGTGCTGGCGTGGCTGCCGGGTGCGGGTGGCTGGACAGGCAGTCGGGATTTTCCCGCACCCGCCCGGCGCTCCTTCATGCGGCAGTGGCAGAAGCGAAAAGTGAAATCATGAATCGGGCGCGCGATCAAATACTGGGCACGATCAGAAAGTCTCTCGCCGCGGGTGAACCCCGGACGCTCAAGCGGTTGGAGGAATTGAAATTCCGTATCCAACATAGCAGGCCACAGGTACAACCTGAATTTGACGATGATCTCTTGAGCCGTTTCTGTCAGAAGCACGTAGCGGTTCACGGCACTTATGACAGGATAAGCGTTGCACAGATCGAGTCCGCCGTGGTCAAGCATCTGGCAGGTATGGGACTCGACGCCCAGTGGCATCTCGGCAGCGGACCGTTACTGGATGCAACACAGTGGACTGATAGCGTGTTCGTCTATCGTAAAGGGGCCGATAAGAATACCAAGGTGGCATTGAGCGAGGCGGTTGCC
This sequence comes from Pseudomonadota bacterium, assembly GCA_016845525.1. Taxonomy (GTDB): domain Bacteria; phylum Pseudomonadota; class Gammaproteobacteria; order Arenicellales; family UBA868; genus UBA868. Next base: position 8,082 of record JAERSQ010000026.1, on the reverse strand, counting down.
GCTGTCGCCGAGACCGGCACCCTGGTGGTGTGCTCTGGGCCGACGGTGCCTCCATCACAAAATTATCTGCCGGATGATCATCTCATCGTCGTGGACAGTCGTCGCATTGTGCGCCACATGGAAGATGCCTGGGCAATGTTGCGGGAGTCTGGCGTAGCTAAAGGGCGGGCCATTAACCTGATTACCGGGCCTTCCAAAACGGGCGATATTGAACAGACCATTCAGTACGGTGCGCATGGGCCGCGTCGCCTGCATTTACTGATTGTGGAAGATACTTAAGTAGCTTGTTTCTGTGATCAGTCGGGGGACTCGTTATAATTCATCCATCTACGTTGTCCCTTTGGCGTGATCACGATTGAGCTTTCTCCCCTAAAAACATCATGCAGGAAAGTTTTACAAACCAGGAATTGCTTGACTGCGGCCACGGCCGGATGTTTGGTCCCGGCAACGCACAACTTCCACTGCCGCCAATGCTGATGTTTGATCGTATCGCGCATATCAGCGATGAAGGCGGCGAATACGGAAAAGGCGAAATTGTTGCTGAGCTCGATCTGAATCCGGATCTGTGGTTTTTTCAATGTCATTTTGAAAATGACCCGGTCATGCCAGGCTGTTTGGGCGTGGATGCGCTCTGGCAACTGGTGGGATTTTTTCTTGGATGGAAGGGCGGCAAGGGCCACGGCCGCGCTCTGGGGTCCGGCGAGATCCGCTTCACCGGGCAGGTGACTCCTGACTGTCAATTGGTACGTTACCGCGTGTCACTCAAACGTGTCGTGATGCGGCGACTGTACATGGGAATTGCCGACGGGACTGTTGAAGTCGATGATCGGACGATTTATACCGGCAAGGACCTTCGGGTAGGTCTCTTTACTTCGGAGGAAGGAGGGTCGATCGGATGAGACGGGTGGTCGTCACTGGAATGGGTATCGTCAGCAGTATCGGCAACAACTGTGCCGAAGTGGAAAGTGCTCTTCGCGAAACGCGGTCCGGCATTGTCGGCTCGGATGAGTATCGCGAACTGGGATTTCGTTCCCAGGTGCACGGGAGCATCGACATTGATCTGGAAGCCGAAATCGACCGGAAACTAAGACGTTTTATGGGCGCTTCGGCAGCCTATAACTATATCGCGATGCGTGAAGCGATTACGGGTTCTGGTCTTGACGAGACCGCGATTTCGAATCCCCGTACCGGACTCGTGGTCGGCAGTGGCGGTGGCTCCCCACAAAACATCGTGGCCGCGGCAGATCTGCTGCGGGAGAAGGGTGTGAAGCGTGTCGGCCCCTATATGGTGACTCGGACCATGGCCAGCACCAATTCAGCCTGCCTGAGTACCGCCTTTTCCATCAAGGGTGTGTCCTATTCAATCAGTTCCGCCTGCTCCACCAGTGCCCATTGCATAGGCCACGGGATGGAATTGATTCAGATGGGAAAGCAGGACGTGATATTTGCGGGCGGTGGCGAGGAGCTGCACTGGAGCACATCGGTGCTGTTCGATGCCATGGGCGCGATGTCGTCAAAATATAACGAAACGCCGCAGAGCGCCTCGCGCACCTATGATGTCAATCGTGATGGCTTTGTTATCTCGGGCGGGGGAGGGGTGCTCGTACTGGAAGCCCTCGATCATGCTCTCGACCGAGGCGCGCTGATTCTCGCGGAACTGGTGGGCTACGGCGCGAGCAGCGATGGATTCGATATGGTACAGCCCTCAGGCGAGGGCGCCATCCGCTGCATGCATCAGGCTCTGGAAGGGGTGTCGGGGCCCATCGACTACATCAACACCCACGGAACCAGTACGCCGGTGGGGGACATTCTGGAACTGGAGGCACTGCGTACTGTTTTCGGGACTGACGTGCCGGCGTTAAGTGCGACCAAGTCACTGACGGGACACGCTTTGGGCGCGGCCGGTGTCAACGAAGCGATCTACTCTTTGATCATGCTGGGCGGGAATTTCATGTCTGCTTCGGCAAATATTCAGGATCTCGACCCCAAGGCACTGGGTTACCCGATTGTCCGTACCACGACGGACGCGCCGGACCTCAACACGGTGATGTCGAACAGTTTCGGGTTTGGCGGCACCAACGCGACGTTGGTTTTTCAGAGATTTACTGACTGAAGCGGCTTGTCAGCCTTCTGCCGACCCGCTTAGTTTGGTCGAGACGGGGTGTCAGTTCGGGAGGCATCCGTGTCCCCAAATCTTTTCTCGACATAAGTCTCAACCAGAGCGATAAACTGCGTCGCGATGTCGTCGCCCCGTAGCGTGCAGATTTTTTCGCCGTCCTGAAAGACAGGTGCGACTGGTTTCTCTCCGGTGCCCGGCAGGCTGATGCCAATATCTGCGTGTCGGCTTTCGCCCGGGCCGTTCACGACACAGCCCATGACAGCAACAGACAGGGTTTCCGCGCCCGGATAGGTTGTCTTCCATTTCGCCATGCGTTGCCGCAAGTGTTCCTGTACTTCTCCAGCCAGCCGCTGAAAGAAATCACTGGTCGTTCGTCCGCACCCTGGACAGGCGGTCACCTGGGGCGCAAAGCTGCGTAGCCCTAAGGACTGCAGGACCTCCTGGGCAATACGGACCTCACGGGTACGGCTCTCCCCAGGCTGAGGGGTTAGCGAGACCCGAATGGTGTCGCCGATGCCTTCGTGCAGCAGCAGCACAAGGCCGGCCGTTGACGACACAACCCCTTTGTCAGCCATGCCGGCTTCGGTGAGTCCCAGATGCAGAGGCAGATTGGATCGTTCAGCCAACTGCCGGTAAACTGCGACGAGTTCGGGCACGGCACTGACTTTTGCAGAAAGAATAATTTGGTCGGGCCTGAGCCCCTCGCGCAGAGCGAGTTCGGCGCTGTTAAGAGCAGAATCGACAAGCGCCTCTCGGGTGAGCGTTTCCAGCGGGCGGGGCGAAGGCAGCGCAGCATTGTCATCAAGCTTGCGCGCAAGCAGTTGGGGATCAAGTGAACCCCAGTTCACACCGATGCGGACCGGTTTATTTCGAATGCATGCCTGCTCGACCATTTGACAGAAACGGATATCCCGTTTTTCACCCTGACCGACGTTACCGGGGTTGATGCGGTATTTATCGAGCGCATCGGCGCAGTCGCTGTACTCCTGCAGCAGTGTATGCCCGTTATAGTGAAAATCACCGACCAGCGGCACTGGGCAGCGGGCCGTATCCAGCCGTGTCCTGATTACGGGCACCGCTTTGGCCGCCGCATCGTTGTTGACCGTGATTCGCACAATCTCTGAACCGGCCTCTGCCAACTCGATCACCTGATGAACAGTCGCGTCCACATCAGCGGTATCAGTATTGGTCATCGACTGGACGACAACAGGCGCGTCTCCGCCGACCAGTACTTTGCCGACCTGAACCTGATGGGTCGGCTTTCGGGTGATGGGGCTTGGGGGCATCTGGATTTCAGGCGGGAGTAATGGACGGATATTCTAATCCTGCTACATCCGGAAGACGCCAAAGTCAGTTTGGGTGACGGGCGCATTGTGCACGGTCGCAAGCGCTAGCGACAGGATTCTCCGGGTATGAGCCGGATCGATGATGCCGTCGTCCCAAAGGCGTGCGCTGGAATAGAAAGGATTGCCCTGTTCATCGTATTGATTCGTGATGGCATCACGAAAGATCTCTTCATCTTCGCTGGGCCAGTCCCGACCCGCTTTTTGCATGCCATCGCGACGGATCTGGGACAGAACCTGCGCTGCGGTATCGCCACCCATGACTGAGATCCGGGCGTTGGGCCACATCCACAGGAACCGGGGATCGTAGGCTCTGCCGCACATTCCGTAGTTGCCCGCGCCGAAACTGCCGCCAACAATCACGGTAAGTTTGGGCACCTTGGCACAGGCTACCGCATTGACCAGTTTTGCCCCGTCCCGGGCTATGCCGCCATGCTCATAACGGCTGCCCACCATAAAACCGGTGATATTCTGCAGAAACAGCAAGGGGATGCCCCGCTGGGTACACAGCTCTATAAAGTGCGCTCCTTTGAGAGCCGATTCAGAGAAGAGGATGCCGTTGTTGGCGATAACGCCGACCGGGTATCCCGCAATCCGACTGAAGGCGCAGATCAGGGTTTTTCCATAGCGCGACTTGAATTCCTGAAAATCGCTTCCATCCACGATCCGGCAGATAATTTCCCGAATATCAAAGGGAAGCCTGGGGTCGGAGGGAATGATGCCGTAAAGCTCTTCCACCCCGTATGCCGGCGCTGGGGGATCGTCTTGCGGCGTTGTCGCCACGGGCGGCAGGTTAAGGTGTGAGACGATTTCGCGGGTCAGGGCCAATGCATGGTCATCGTCTTGCGCCATGTAGTCGGCAACCCCGGAGATTCTTGTGTGAACGTCGGCGCCCCCGAGCGCTTCCGCGCTCACTTCCTCACCGGTTGCCGCCTTGACCAGTGGTGGACCTCCCAGAAAGATCGTCCCCTGGCGGCGGACGATAATGGCCTGGTCGGACATTGCCGGGACGTAGGCACCCCCGGCAGTGCAGGATCCCATGACGACCGCGATTTGGGGTATCCCGGCGGCGGACATATTGGCCTGGTTGAAAAATATACGGCCGAAATGCTCTCGGTCAGCAAAGACTTCATCCTGCCTTGGAAGATAAGCACCCCCAGAGTCCACCAGGTAAATACATGGCAGGCGATTCTCTGCGGCGATGGCTTGCGCCCTGAGATGTTTTTTGACGGTAATCGGGTAGTAGGTGCCGCCCTTGACCGTGGCGTCATTGACCACCAGCATGCAGTCCCGCCCATGAATCTGTCCGATGCCGGTGATGACGCCGCCGCACGGTACATCATCATCGTAAAGTTCCCAACCGGCGAGCTGTGACAGTTCAAGAAAACTGGCCCCGGGATCGAGTAGCTTTTCAATACGTTGGCGCGGCAGTAATTTGCCCCTTTCGCTGTGTCTTGCCCGGGCTTTTTCGCTGCCGCCCTGTGTTACCTGTTCAATGGCCTCGGTCAGCGCAGCAGTTTTCGCCAGCATGACCTCGCGGTTGGCCGCGAAATCAGACGACGTGGTATCGATACGGCTGGAAAATTCGACCATGATTTTTTAGTCGGTGTCTACCAACCGCCGCGGGAGAGCCACTGGTCGACCTGTTGCAACCGGTCGGCACCCCAGAAAGATTCCGAATCGACGATGATAAAGGGCGAACCAAAAACACCTCGGTCGAGGGCCTCATCGTTTACCGAGCGCAGTGTCTGTTTGATCCTGTCGGTTTGAATGCCCTCAGCGATATGGGTTGGGTCATGTCCGAGTTCAGAGGCAACCGCGACCACGGTTTCCCGGTCAGAAATATCCCGGTCATCACGAAAATAGGCGCGATACAGGGCTTGCGCAAAATGCCTGGCGGCAACGTGATCAGTCTCCTCGAGAAGATAAAACGCGCGACAGGCGTTTACCGTAGCGACCGGCCAGTGGCTGGGAATGACGAAGGGGATGTCCCAGTAACGCGCAAACCGCTTCACGTCGTGGGCTGCGTAATCTCCAACCAGGGGAACCCAGGCCAGCGGTTTTCGTTCGCTGACCTTCATCGCCGCGCCCACCAGAAACGGTCGCCATATTACAGACCGGCCGTGTTGCTCGGCTATGCGCTCGATCCGTTCACTGGCGAGGTAGCCGTAAGGCGAGGCAAAGTCGAAGTAAAACTCAATAGAAGCGGTCATGGGTGGTATTCGGATTGGCAGCGAGCAACCGATTCAGCGGATTCGTTCAAACGCCATGGCCGTCGCTTCGCCGCCTCCGATGCATAATGAGGCAACACCACGCTTGAGGTCATAGCGTTCAAGCGCGTGGAGCAGGGTGACAATGATGCGTGCACCTGAGGCACCCACTGGGTGTCCAAGCGCACAGGCGCCTCCATGTACATTCAGTTTGTCATGCGGGATGCCCAGATCCTTCATGGCAGCCATGGCAACGACGGCGAAAGCTTCATTGACTTCAAACAGATCGGCCATGGACACATCCCACTGCAGCGAGTCGAGCAGTTTACGGATTGCAAAAACGGGTGCTGTAGTAAACCAGCCCGGCTCCTGGGCAAAACTGGCGTGGCCGAGCACCCGCGCCAAGGGGACGTGCCCGCCTTTTTCCGCGTCAGAAAGTCTCATCATGACAAGTGCCGCCGCGCCGTCGGAAATGGAACTGGAGTTCGCCGGGGTGACGGTCCCGTCCTTCTGGAAAGCCGGCCGTAGTGATGGGATCTTTTCGATGTTAGCCAAAAGAGGTTGTTCATCCGTATCCACTATCACGGTTTCTTTTCGGGTGGGGACTCCAACGCTAACAATTTCATCTCGAAATGCGCCGTTTTCAATCGCCTCCGTGGTCCGGGTCAGGGATTCAATGGCAAAGTCATCCTGATCCTCACGGCTGAAGCCATACCGCTGGGCGCAGTCCTCAGCAAAGTTCCCCATGAGTTTGCCCGGCTCGTAAGCGTCCTCCAGGCCATCCACAAACATATGGTCCAGCAACTCTCCGTTGCCCAGGCGGTAGCCGCCGCGGGCCTTGGGCAGCAGGTAAGGGGCGTTGCTCATGCTCTCAAGCCCCCCTGCCACAGCAATGCGGCCACTGCCGGCGAGGATATGGTCATGCGCCAGCATGGCGGCCTTCATGCCAGAACCGCACATTTTGTTGATGGTGGTGCAGGGTGTCCCCATGGGCAGGCCCGCACCGAGCGCAGCTTGGCGGGCAGGGGCCTGGCGAAGTCCGGCAGGCAGGACACAACCCATGACCACTTCATCTATGGACTCGGGCTTAACGGCGGATCGTTCGAGGGCAGCGGCGATGGCCGCTGCACCGAGTTCGGGGGCGGATACCGGGGCAAGGCTGCCCTGGAAACTGCCGATGGGGGTGCGCGCAGCACCGGTAATGACGATCGGATCATCCTGCATGACGTGTCTCCTTCAGGCCCGTTCCTTGAATAGCTCGCGGCCTATCAGCATTCTTCTGATTTCACTGGTGCCTGCACCGATTTCGTAGAGTTTTGCATCTCTCAGTAGCCGTCCGGTGGCGTATTCATTGACGTATCCTGAACCCCCGAGAAGTTGAATGGCATCCAGGGCCATCTGCGTAGCGCACTCAGCACTGTACAGAATCGCGCCGGCAGCATCTTTGCGGGTTGTTTGACCCCGGTCACAGGCCTGCGCGACAGCATACACATAGGCCCGACAGGCGTTCAACGTGGTGTACATATCCGCCAGTTTCGCCTGGACCAGTTGAAACGATCCGATCGGTTCTCCGAATTGCTGACGATCGTGAACGTAAGGCAGCACAATATCGAGACAGGCCTGCATCAGGCCCAGCGGCCCTCCTGAAAGCACAACGCGCTCGTAATCGAGACCGCTCATCAGCACGCCGACACCCTTGTTTTCAGCTCCGAGCACCCGTTCTTTCGCTACCGCACAGTCCTTAAAAACAAGTTCACAGGTGTTGGAGCCGCGCATGCCGAGTTTGTCCAGCTTGGGGCCGGCGGAAAAACCCTCGAGATCCTTTTCAACAATAAATGCAGTGATGCCGTGAGCCTTGGCGGCGGGATCTGTCTTTGCATAAACGACCAGGGTGTCTGCGTCCGGTCCGTTGGTGATCCACATTTTGCTGCCGTTCAGTACGTACTGATCCCCGGACTTTTGAGCCTTAAGTTGCATGCTGACCACATCCGAACCGGAGTTGTGTTCGCTCATCGCCAGCGCGCCGATTTTGGCGCCGCTGATGAGATCAGGGAGAAACTCGGCCTTTTGGGCGTCGGTACCATTGCGGAAGATCTGATTGACACAAAGGTTTGAGTGCGCTCCATAGGAAAGGCCAACCGAACCGGAGGCCCGGCTGATTTCCTCCATGGCGACGGTATGCTCAAGGTAGCCCATGCCGGCCCCCCCGAGCGACGGGTCAATCGTGACCCCGAGGAGTCCCATGTCTCCTAGACGCGACCACAGTTCAGACGGGAACGCATTGTCGCGATCAATTTGGCCCGCCAACGGTGCAATCTCGCGAGCGGCGAACTCGGCTACGTTCTCACGCAGCAGATCAGCGGTCTCTCCAAGATGAAAATCAAGTCCCATAGCGTTTTATGAATAATGC
>JAERSQ010000025.1 GCA_016845525.1 Pseudomonadota bacterium | reverse complement strand
GGTGTCAGGTTTTTGATTAAAGCAATGGAGACACGGAGCGCTCGTGACTGATTTTGATTTTTGGCGGGATGAATCTAAGACTTCATGAAACTGGGTGAACTTGCAGAAAAGTTAGGCGGCGTCTGCGACGGCGACGGCGATCTTGAAATATCCGCACTCGGCACGTTGGAAGACGCCGGCGCTGGCGACGTGACTTTTCTTGCGGTATCGACATCCAGCGAGCAGTTGGCAGGTTGTGCCGCCTCAGCCGTGATTCTTCGTGAGGAAGATCGGGATGCCTGGCAGGGCGCTGCCGTTGTCTGTGAGAACCCACATCTTGGGTACGCCCGTGCCGCAAGGCTGCTGGATAACACACCCACCCCTGAGCCGGGCATCCATCCAAGCGCTGTGGTGGCAGACACCGCGACCGTCAGCACGACGGCCTCGATCGGTCCAAACTGTGTCATCGAGGATGATGCTGTTATTGAAGACAGTGTTGTTATAGGGCCGGGCAGCGTGATTTCAGAGCGGTCTCAGCTGGGCGCACAGACCCGTCTTTTTGCCAACGTTACCGTGATGCGGGGCGTCATCAGCGGCGAGCGTTGCTTCATAAAAAGCGGGGCGGTGCTCGGCAGTGACGGATTTGGCAACACGCAGGAAGAAGGGCACTGGGTGAGAATCCCCCAGCATGGCGGTCTGCGTATTGGCAATAACGTTCAGATCGGTGCGGTCACGACAATCGATCGGGGTGCGATCGGAGATACCGTCATCGCAGATGGAGTGGTGATTGATAATCTGGTCCAGATCGGCCACAACTGCCAGATCGGCGAGGATACGGCGATCGTATCCTGCGTGGGCATCGCGGGCAGTGTGGTGGTCGGCAAGCGCTGCATCCTGGCAGGTGCGGTGGGCGTTGCTGATCATGTCAATATTTGTGACGACGTACATCTCACGGGAATGGCGATGGTGACGGGCTCTATCAATGAGCCCGGCATGTATTCCTCAGGAACGGGGCTGTTGCCGGCGACAGAATGGCGAAAAGCAGCAGTACGGTTCCGCCAACTCGACGATTTAGCCAAACGGGTCAAGGCTTTGGAGAAGCATCTTAAATAGCTGCTCAGGTTCTATGGGCTTCGGATGTCCCGGCTGTAACCGGACGGTAACAAAGCTCTGTTGAAATCTCTCTTCCGAGAAGGAAGAGAAAGAAGAGAGTCCGTTATGGGCGTGCCTGATATTCTTGTTGTCGAGGATGACCGAGCAATTCGGGACATGCTCAATTTTGTCCTTGCACAACACCGCTTCAATATCATTGAGTCGAACGATGCGGAAAGCGCACAGCAGCGTATTCTGCAGAAACCGCCGAATCTGATCCTGCTGGATTGGATGCTTCCGGGCCAGAGCGGAATCGATTTTGCTCAACAATTGAGAGCGGACCCGAATACCCGGGATATTCCGATCATTATGATCACGGCGAAAGGAGAGGAAATCGATAAGGTCAGCGGGCTGAACAGCGGAGCCGACGACTACATCACCAAGCCCTTTTCTCCCAGAGAATTGATTGCGCGAATCAAGGCAGTGTTGCGAAGAGGGGCGCATACCGATGACCAGGAGGTGGTCGCAATATCGGGGCTGACGCTGAACCGGAGCCTTCATCAGGTGAAAGCGCATGGTCACCCGCTCGACCTCGGACCAACGGAATTCAAGTTGTTGCATTTTTTGATGCAGCATCCCGAGCGGGTGTATGGTCGGGATCAACTGCTGGATCGCGTCTGGGGAAGAGATGTGTTCGTTGAAGAACGGACTGTAGACGTTTGTGTCAGACGGCTCAGGAAGACACTGGAACCCCACGGATTCGATAAATTTGTAGAGACAATCAGAGGAGTGGGGTATCGCTTCTCGGCCAATCCCTCGTGACGAAAACCGACACCCTCCTGATTAAAGAGGTATCCATACTTGCGTTGCCGATAGCGCTTGCCGCGATTCTTGACTTCCTGTTGAGCAAGGACACACTGCTTGTCATTTGGGTGATCGCGATCGAATTTGGACTTTATCTTCTTCAATGGTATCGGGTGCTGTTGACGTCAGAAGAGCGTCCGCCAATTCAGCAGTCTCTGAGGTTTGTCTTAACACCGCTTGCCCGACATTTCGCCTCAACCTACGAAAACGCCCGTCGTGAAGCTGTCGAGTTGTCTGCCGAGGTAGGACGTCTGAAGATTCGGGCCACCAATCGCAAAAATAAAATGGCGACTTTGGTTCGTGACTTCAGAGATTCATTGTCGGCGCTCCCGGACGCGATTATTGCTCTGGATAGAAATAACCGAATCGAGTGGTGGAATAAGGCAGCAGGAGAGCTTGTGGGGCTCTCAAGCTCCGTCGATCAAGGAAAGCGAATCGAAGTGTTTTTCCCGTCCACGGAGTTTCGTGAATACATTGTGCAAGATGATTTGAACGATCCCATCGAGATTCGGGCGCCGGCGTCTCCGGAAAAACTGCTGTCAATCCGGATCACGCCTTATGGCGATAATCAGCGGCTGTTTCGTGCTGAGGACGTCACCCTAGTCAAGCAACTAGAGAGTGTGCGGCAAGATTTTGTTGCAAATGCCTCTCACGAACTCAGAACACCGCTCACCGTAGTGCTTGGCTACCTCGAAACGCTTATTGACCAGAAAGTCTCGAATCCAGAGCAGGTGCGCAACGCCATGGAGCAGATGTATCAGCAGACGACTCGGATCAAGGGCATTGTGGAAGATATGCTGACCCTGGCTCATCTTGAGCGCGGGGAAACAGCGCCTAAAGAAAAGGTGGAAATTGGCGATTTAGCATCGCGGATTTGCTCCGAGGCGATTTCGCTCAGTGGAGAAAAAGAGCATGCTATTTCAGCCAATGTTGATCCGGGTTATTTTCTGATCTGGAATCCAGAGGAGATTCACAGCCTCTTTTCGAATCTGGTCGTTAATGCAGTCAAATACACGCCACCGGGCGGCGAGATAACACTCGACTGGACTGGCTCGTCAAATGGTGCCCGGTTTTCCGTACGAGACACCGGAATTGGGATTGAAAGGAGTCATATCTCGCGCCTTACTGAACGGTTCTATCGAGTTGATGTAGCGCGTTCCCGCGAGTCAGGAGGCACGGGACTGGGTCTCGCGATTGTCAAGCACGTCCTCGGTCGCATGGGAGGGGACTTGGAGATTACGAGCGAGCCGGGTGTGGGCAGTTGCTTTATTTGCCATTTTCCGGCCGAATTGGTTCAACGCAGGTCCGCGCAAGAAAATAGGTCGCCCTGTCACAATCCCGTAATAATGTCTCGATAATGTTTTGGCTATGGTGAAGTCAGATAATCTTTCAATAACGAAGGATCGTTAGAAGAGGTCAAAATGGAATGGATCTCAGAAATTCCCCTCGCGCTCTGGATCGCCGGGATCCTTGCGCTATATATGGCGTGGGCAATCGGAGCGAACGATGTCGCCAATGCCATGGGGACGAGCGTTGGTTCAGGGGCGCTGACCGTAGGGGGCGCCATCATCGTAGCGGCGGTCCTTGAATTTGCGGGGGCTTTTCTGGCTGGCGGGCACGTGACGGATACCGTCAGAAAGGGAATGCTCGATCTCAGCATGATGACGAGAGAGCAGTTGATCTACGGGATGCTCGGCTCGCTGGCTTCTGCCGGTACGCTTCTGGTCGTTGCGACACGCTTTGGATTGCCGATCTCCACTACGCATTCGATTGTGGGCGCGATTGTGGGTTTTGGCGCAATTGCGGTGGGCCTGGATGCCGTCAAGTGGGGCAAGATTGCGCAGATCGTCTTGTCTTGGGTGACCTCTCCGCTGCTGGCCGGCGTGATTGCGTTCTTTATCTTTCAGATTACCCGGATAAAGGTGCTGGACAAGCCGGACCCGGTCGCTCAGATACGGAAACTCGGCCCGGTGTTTTTCTTTTTTGTCTTTTTCATCATCGGCCTGGTCACGCTGTTCAAGGGCCTCAAGCCCCTTAAGCTGGATCTCAATCTGACGCAGTCGCTGATAGGATCGGTGGCGCTCGGTCTCATCGGGGCAGCCATCGGTGCCTTTTTTATTCGCCGTGTCGATGTCGGAGAGGAAAATCCCAAGCATCGTTTCAGCAGGGTAGAGCGTATTTTTGTCGTGTTGCAGATTCTGACGGCGTGCGCGATTGCTTTTGCCCATGGTTCTAACGACGTTGCAAACTCCATCGGACCCCTGGCAGCCATATCCCATGCGGTCCAGGGAATGGATTTGGGCAGCAAGGCGCCGGTTGAGCCCTGGATGCTGGCCATTGGCGGTATCGGAATCGTGATTGGTCTGGCGACCTGGGGTTATCGCGTGATGGAAACGATCGGCAAAAAGATCACCGAACTGACACCGAGCCGGGGCTTTGCCGCGGAGTTGGCAGCGGCGACCACGATTGTCGTGGCATCCCGGTTGGGTATTCCCATTTCGACTACGCATACCCTGGTAGGTGCGGTCCTTGGAGTGGGTCTGGCGCGTGGGATCGGGGCGTTGGATCTTAGGGTAGTCGGCAAGATCCTTGCGTCATGGGTTGCAACGCTGCCGCTCGCGGCCGGTCTTTCAATTTTCTTTTTCTATTTCTTCAAGGGCTTGTTGGCTCCTTAGGAGGGTATTGTGGCCTGGATAGACAAACTGGTGAGCAGATCACCAATTAAACCGATGCAGCAGCACATGAGTGTGGCGGTGCTTTGTGCGCGGGAAATCCTCCCGCTGCTGGACGCCATGGCGGCAGGCAGCATTGACGG
>JAERSQ010000024.1 GCA_016845525.1 Pseudomonadota bacterium | reverse complement strand
CGGTAAACCGCTGATTTTCTCAAAAACCGCAGGGCGAGGGATGAATTAGATGCTCATCGACCTCGTCCTTGCTAATCTCCCGACCTAATCCGGCGGAGCAGGATCTATCAATTCAATCCAATGCCGGACAGGAGGGTCGCTTCTGGATGCCAGGTGGGCAAGGCAGCCTATATTGGCCGTCGCAATCAATTCGGGATCACCCTGCCCCAGATCTGACAACTTGTTGTCGAGCAGTTTGCTTGATAACTCAGGCTGAAGGACCGAGTAGGTTCCCGCAGCACCACAGCACAAATGGGTATTCTGGACAGGGGTCAGTATTGCGCCGGCACGTTCCAGAATATTCTCGACTCTTCCTCGGATGCCCTGACCATGCTGCAGGGTGCAGGGAGAATGAAATGCAACTTTCTTGCCGGAGCAGGATCCCAGCACTCCCGCGTCCTCGGGGTTGATGTACTCGCACAAATCCACAGTCATGCTGCTAACCCGTGCCGCTTTCTCTGCATAGGTGGGATCATCCTTGAGCAATTGTCCGTATTCACGCACAGTCACACCGCAACCGCTTGCAGTCATCACAATCGCATCGACGCCCTTCTCAATTTGGGGCCACCAGGCATCAATATTTCGCCGCATTGCATTAAGCGCCCGATCACTATCAGCGAGATGCAACGGCAATGCGCCGCAACACCCGGCTTTGCTGGCATTGATCACGTTGACATCAAGTTTTGCAAGCACCCGCTGCGCCGCTGCATTGATCTGGGGCGCCATCGATGGCTGCACGCAGCCATCCAGCATCAACACAGACCGATCGCCCTGACTTTCAGGAAGCCGGCCCACCGGTCTCTTTTCAAGAACATGGCGTGCCAGGCTCCCCGGCAACGCCGGGCGGATAATCTGACCAAAACGAAACAGCACCCCAAACCAGGCGCTCAACAGAAATCTCACCAACAGCCATCGCTGCAACCGTTCAGAACGAGACCGTTGAACCAGTGCCTCAACTTTGGGTCTCGCCAACTCAATCAAACGCCCATAGTTCACCCCAGAAGGACAAGTCGTCTCGCAGGATCGACAGGTAAGGCATCGATCCAGGTGGAGTCTCGTGGTCTCGGAAGCCCCAGCAGTCTCAAGCAATTGCTTAACGAGATCGATGCGTCCGCGCGGCCCGTCCAGCTCGTCTCCGAGCAGCTGATAGGTCGGGCAGGTCGCCGTACAAAAACCGCAATGAACGCATTTGCCGAGTATCTCGCTCGCCTCCTCGCCAAACGAGGTGCCCTTGAAATCTTCGGCCAGTTCGACGTACATGGTCAGTCTTCCGGAAAAAGCCGGCCGGGATTCAGAATGCCAGCAGGATCGAATGCCGCTTTCAGTCGCCGGTTGAGTTTCAGGACGGCGTCTTGCGGAACATCAGAGCGCGCGCCCTGATCACGACCGCCAAAACCCGTTACGTAACCCCCGTAAGGCCTGACCCGTTCACTGAGCGCTTCGAATCCGGCATCGGACTTTACCCAGTACTGCGCGCCTCCCCAATCAATCAATGTCTTGCCGGGAGGGTGCAACAGTTCGGTTTGGGGCTTTAGACTGATCCGCCAAAGCGGTGAATCGTGAGAGAAGAAGTCAAGGCGGTGCTCTTTTAGTTCTGACCAGAAGGCGTCTCCTTCTGCCTCCAGTTCGCCGCCCAGAGCACCTGCCGCAGTGCTCACTGCCGCCTCGCTTCCCGACAAGCGTACCCGCAAGACTCCGTCCAGGTAGGCGGCCGCAGAAACCGGAAGGGAACGACCTAGAAAACTCGTCATTAACTCAGATGCGGGCTCTCCCGGCATCTCGAAAACGCGTGTTTGGGAGCATGCTGGCCGCGGCAGCACTTTCAGCGAAATCTCGGTAAGAATGCCAAGAGTTCCCATTGCTCCCGCCATCAGGCGGGAGACATCATAGCCCGCGACATTCTTCATCACTTCGCCACCGAAGCGAAGGGTCTCTCCCTTGCCATTGATGCAGCGAACCCCCAATACAAAGTCACGGGCGGCTCCACGATAGGGACGGGATGGCCCAGACAATCCGCATGCGATGGTACCCCCTATCGTGGCGCCCTCTCCAAACGCCGGCGGCTCAAAAGGAAGCATCTGTCCTGATTGGGCTAGAGTGCTCTCAAGCTCAGTAAGGCGGGTTCCGGCACGGACGGTCACGACCAGTTCGGTGGGCTCATAGTGGACTACTCCTTGGACAGCACGGGCAGAACACGGGGTGCCACGCGACACTTGGCCGAGAAAACTTTTGGTGCCGCCTCCCGTGATAGTCAGAGCTTCCCCATCTTGAGCTGCCTTTCTCACACGCTCCTGAAGTACAGCGACCGTGCTGTCGGTGTCTTCAGGCATTTCAGAACCTCGGCAGATCCGGATGCGGCAGCTCACCGTGATGGACATGCATTGCATTGAACTCAGCGCACCTTGAAAGCGTCGGGACGGCCTTGCCCGGGTTCAGCAAACCTTCGGGGTCAAAGACGGCCTTCAAGGCATGAAACTGTTCGAGTTCGGCCTTGCTGAACTGCACACACATCTGATCGATTTTCTCTAGTCCAACGCCATGCTCGCCCGTGATCGTGCCGCCGACCCGAACACACAACTGCAGAATCTCGGCGCCCAGTGCCTCGGTGCGCTCAAACTCGCCGGGTTTTCCCGAGTCATACAAAATGAGCGGGTGCAGATTGCCATCCCCCGCATGAAAAACGTTAGCCACCCGCAACCCGGCACGGGAAGCGAGTTCGGAAATGCCTAAGAGCACTTCGCCTAGTGCCCGGCGGGGGTTCGTCCCGTCGATACAGTAATAGTCAGGGGAGATACGTCCGACTGCAGGAAAGGCATTTTTTCGTCCAGACCAAAAGCGCTGGCGTTCGCTCTCATCACGAGCGATATCGACTGAACGGGCTCCGCACTCAAAGAGAAGCGACGACACAGACTCGATCTCGGCCTGCACTTCAGCATCTGTTCCGTCCAGTTCACAAAGCAGAATTGCGGCCGCGTCGCGCGGGTACCCTGCCTGCACAAAGTCTTCCGCCGCGATAATCGCCGGAGTATCCATCATCTCAAGCCCTGCGGGAATGATGCCTGC
>JAERSQ010000023.1 GCA_016845525.1 Pseudomonadota bacterium | reverse complement strand
GTGCGTTCCAGGCCCAGCACCTTATCCTCGGTGAGAGTGTCCGTCGGGTCGACTTTGCCGCCAGCCAGCACGTGCGCCAGTTTCTTGCCAACGGTCACGTCGTGCTCGGTGGCTTTGCCGGCGCGCCGGAAGTCGTTGAGTACCAGCGCCATGGCCGCTTCGCCTGAAGGGCCGGGCAGTCGAAGCTCACGAGGCTCAGGCGGTGTGTAGCCTTTCGCCATGGATAGCGCCCGCTCTTTGGCACGGGCCAGCAGACGATCGCGGTTCATTACGATGCCGTCGCCTGGCCGCAGGTAGAGCAGGCTGCGGGCTTCTTCTGCGGATTTGGCCACTGTGGCCGTTGCGACCGTCTCAAAGACCTTGCTGACCGCGGGCATGGGCCCCTTGGCGTGCTTGGGATTATCGCTCCATCGGAGCAGCATCTCCTTGCAGCCGCCCCAGGCTGGCACAAGACCGACGCCGACCTCTACCAGACCCATATAGGTTTCCGCATGGGCTTCGATGGCATCGCAATGCAGCAGGATCTCGCAGCCACCGCCGAGCGCCATGCCGGCCGGTGCGCCGATGACGGGAAAAGACGCAAACTTGAGGTTTTTGTAGACATCCTGACCCTGTTTGACCGACTCCGTAATCTTTGGCCACGCCGCGATGTTGGCCGCGAAAAGCGCAAGACCAACATTGGCGCCCACAGAGAAATTGGTTCCCTCGTTGTGGATAACCAAGGCTTTGTAACCTTGGGCCGGAATCATTTTCAGCGCTTGGGACGCCATCATCATGATGCCTTCGTCCACAGCATTCATCTTTGAGTGAAACTCAAGACAGAGCACTTTGTCACCAATGTCCCAAAGACTGGCCGATCCATTGCCGGCAACGCGTTCGGAGGATCGCTTGATATCAGACAGCAGCAATACGCCTTCGGCACGCTCGACATCATGGTAGGCGTCGTCGGTGCCGAAATACTGGAGTTGCCCGCCTTCTATCCTGTAGAAGGTACCGTCACCCACTTGTTCAAGCAGTGCCGGCACGGCCATTCCCTCAGCAGCAAGGCGCTCTGCAAACCAGCGGGGTCCGAGTTTGTCGATGAGTTCAAATGGCCCCCATTTCCAGGCGTAGCCATTCTTCATGGCTTCATCCACCGCGTGGATGTCGTCGGCGATTTCGGGAACTAAAGACGCTGCGTAACTCAATGTATGTGACAGAACCCGCCACGCATACTGTCCTCCCCGGTCAGGATGATCGACCAGTGCCCTCAAGCCGCCTCGGGCTGCCTCGACGCTTTCCAAGTCCGATTTCCTTGCTGGATGGTATTCACCTGTGACAAGGTCCAAGGCCTCTTTCACCTTGCCGCCATCACTACGGTTGAGCCGGTAAAACCCACCTTTGCCTTTTCTGCCGGTGTAACCATCAGCGATCATCTTTTCGATGAACTCGCTACGGCGGTGAATGGCCCGGTACATGTCGTTTTCCGGCAGCAGCGAGAGCATGGAGCGCTCGACATGGGGCTGAAGATCGATTCCGACCAGGTCAAGCAGGCCGAAAATTCCGGTTTTTGGAATCCCCATGGGCTTACCGATGACCGAATCGGCTTCTTCGACAGTGATCCCATCTTCGAAAGCAAAGCGCACTGAGACACCCATCCACAAGATCCCGATCCGGTTCGCGATAAATCCAGGCGTGTCCTTGCAGTCCACCACCGACTTGCCCAGCAGTTGATCACCAAACTCCCGCAGACTCGAGATCACCTCGGCGCCCGTGTCCGGACCGCCCACGAGCTCGAGCAGGCGCATGTATCGGGGGGGATTAAAGAAGTGGGTGACTGCAAAATGCTGACGAAAACCCTCTGGCATATCCGCCACCAGGTGATCCAGTGGAATGGTTGAGGTATTGGAAGTCACGATGCAGTCATCCCGGCGATGTGCATCGATCTTCTGGTAAAGATCCTTTTTGATCTCAAGATTTTCCAGTACGACTTCGATCACGAGATCGCAGTCGGAAAGCCAATCCAGATGGTCCTCGAGATTACCGGGCCGGATTCGGGCGGCATTGCGCGGATGCATCAGCGGGGCAGGGTTGGTCTTGCGCATGCGCTGTATCGCACCTGCAGCAACCCCATTACGGTCACTGCCCTCCTTGGCGACGATGTCAAGCAGGATCACTTCAAGACCGGCATTGGCGGCCTGTGCAGCAATGCCCGAGCCCATCACGCCCGAGCCGATAACGGCAACTTTACGTATTGCGGGCATCTAGGCGGCCTCAAGTACGGTGGCGATACCTTGTCCGCCGCCAATGCACTGGGTGGAAAGGGCATAGCGGCCGCCTTCTCTTTTTAGCAACTGAGCGGCTTTGCCGGTGATGCGCGCGCCGGTGGCACCCAGAGGATGACCGATCGCAATTGCGCCCCCGTCAATGTTCACTTTCGCTGTATCGAGTTCCAGATCCCGAATAGAGGCGATCGACTGGGTAGCAAAGGCCTCGTTGATCTCGACGACATCGAGATCTTTGGCCTCAATACCCGCCCGACTCAGGGCTTTACGCGATGAGAAGATGGGTCCGAGACCCATGGTCTCAGGCTTGCACCCGGATACTGCGATGCCCGCGATACGCGCCATCGGTGTCAGATTGTTTGCGTTGGCATAGTCGAGAGAGCAGACCAGAGTGGCTGCGGCGCCGTCTGTCAGCGGTGAGGATGTTCCTGCCGTGACCGTCCCGTTCTCATCGAAAGCCAGTTTCAGACCGGCCAGCCCTTCAAGATCGGTAGTGGGACGAAGGCAGCCATCCTCCGCAATGGAACGCTCCCCGACCTCAATAGGAACGATCTCTTCGGCAAGCAGTCCTTTGGTTTGCGCCTCCCCGGCTTTGTGCTGGCTGGCGACCGCGAACACCTCTTGCTCTTCGCGGCTGATGGCATATTCCCGGCCGACGTTTTCAGCTGTTTCTCCCATGGACATATAGGCCGCTGGCATGCTTTCGCACAATGCCGGGTTGGGCATCGGATTAAAGCCCGACATCGGCACCCGGCTCATGGACTCAACACCGGCACAGATGAAGACATCCCCCGCGCCCATCTGGATCGCACCGGCGGCCATGTGAATCGCCTGCATGGACGAACCGCAAAACCGGTTGACGGTCGTGCCGGCAACCGAGATAGGAAGACCCGCCATAAGGCCGACCAACCGCGCCATGTTGAATCCCTGTTCACCTTCGGGAAAGGCACAGCCCAGGATAAGGTCTTCAACGTCGTCCGGATTGACCCCGGTGCGCTCTACCAGGCCTTTGACAACGTGAGCGGCAAGGTCGTCGGGCCGGATCTTGGTCAGCGCGCCCTTGGTCGCAAAGTGAAATGGTGACCGGGTATATCCGGCGATCACGATGTCTTTCATTACAAATCTCCTTTGGAAAATCTCTGGGGTATTTATTGAATGCTTGATACAGTCAGGCAGATAGGGGATTCCGCCATTCAGGCTTGCGCTGTCTGAACGGATTCGTCTCGCATGGCGGCGAGCGCTTGCGCTCGCACGCCGGATAACTCCTTCAGCGTGTCATCAATATCGGCTTTCTGTGACTCCAGCTCTCCTATGCGGTTATTAACCTTGTCGAGCAGCAGCAGGATCTGGTCGTGCTGGGTCGGGTCGGCGTCATACAGGTCAAGATACTCGCCGATGTCGGTAAGACTGAAGCCAAGGCGCTTGCCCCGCAGGATAAGCTGCAGACGTCCGCGCTCCCGGTGGGTATAAATCCGTGTGGTGCCCGCCCGACGCGGCGTCAACAGACCTTTGCTTTCATAAAACCGGATTGCCCGGGCTGTGATACCGGCTTCCCGGGCAAGTTCGGTAATCGTGAGCACGTCGCTGAGTACGGCCGTCATGAGGCGGTAGATGCGGGTTGCTTTTCGGCTTCTTCGGCAACCAGTTCCTTTTTGGAAAGTTTGCCGATGATGGTCTTGGGCAGTTCCAGCCGGAACTCGATCTGTGAAGGCATCTCGATCTTCGACAGTTTGTCCTCAAGGAAAGATTTCATTTCGGCCTCAGTCAGTTCCTCGCCGTCTTTCAGTTTCACAAAGGCCTTGGGACTTTGTCCGCGATATTCATCATCGATTCCGATGACCGTCACTTCAGCGACGGAGGGGTGCAGGTAGATGGCCTCTTCAACCATGCGCGGATAGACGTTGTACCCGCTGCACAAGATGAGGTCCTTCAATCGGTCGACCAGAAAAAAGTGACCCTCGTCGTCCATGTACCCCACGTCCCCCGTGCGGAACCAGCCATCACGCAGACTGTCGGCCGTTTCTTCGGGACGATTAAGGTAGCCCCTCATGACCTGGGGCCCCTTAATCCAGACTTCACCGCGCTCGCCAACGGGCATGGCCTCATTCGGTGACTCAAGATCATGAATCGAAATCTCTGTGCCCGGCATGACTTGTCCGATAGAGCCCGGTTTGTTCGTATCGGACATGGCGTTACAGGTCGCGACCGGCGCGGTTTCACTTAAGCCGTAGCCCTCAACAAGACGGCAGCCTGTCAACCGTTCGAAGGTTTCCTTTACCTCGAGCGGCAAAGGTGCGCCACCCGATATGCAGAAGCGCACGGTCGAAAGATCGAATTTCGACAGGTCCGGACTCTGGTTGATCGCAGCGTAGATGGTCGGTACTGCCGGGAAGATTGTGGGTTTCTTTTTGTTGATGGTTGAGAGGGTTTGGCCCAACTCGTAACGGGGCAGCAAAATCATTTGCGCACCGGCTGCGACGGCGAAGTTCATGACCGCTGTCATGGCGAAGACATGAAAGAACGGAAGAATTCCCAGCACTTTTTCGTCTTCGGGATTCAGGTCAACATACCAGAGCAGCATCTGCGATACGTTTGCCGAAAGATTGCCCTGACTCAGCATTGCACCTTTGGGTCGGCCTGTGGTGCCTCCGGTGTATTGCAGCACGGCAACGTCGTTGTCGAGATCGACCGTGACCGGTTCCGGATCGCCGGCGTTATTCACCAGATCGGCAAAGTGCACGATCTCGGGCCCAGAATCAATTTTGGCAAGATCTTTTCTTTTGAGAAGCCTGAACAGGACGCTCTTGATCTTGGGCAGGATGGCCGCCATCGGGCAGACAATGACTTTCTTGAGACTCTTGGTCTGCGAAAGCATTGCAGAGACCTTGGGGTAGAGCACCTCAAGATCCATCGTTATCATGATCTCGGTTTCACTGTCATCGATCTGGAACGCGAGTTCGCGTTCTACGTAAAGCGGGTTGTAATTGACGACGGTCGCACCGGCTCGCAGTGCTCCGTAGTAGCAGATCACGGAGTAGGGGGTGTTGGGCAGACACAGGCCCACCCGGGTGCCCCGGGTGACACCCATTGCCTGAAGACCTTTTGCGGCCTGCTTGACCTGTGCAAGCAGTTCTCCATAAGTCAGGCAGTAGTCGAGGAAATCGATTGCGGTCTTATCCGCAGCTCGATTTGCGGTCGCTTCCAGCGTCTCAAAAAGAGGCCGGCGTTCAATCGACGCATTCCAGTCGATGCCTGCGGGGTAGTGATTGCGCCAAGGTTGCGAACTGGTATTCATAGTGATCCCTCCTTTATCCCTATATTTTTCGATTACCCAAATCCGGGGCAGTCGACGACGTTATGTGGGGTCAATGTAAACAAAGTTGACGTTAACGTCAACTAAGTTACGCATAGGTAATTCAGGCCGAAAATAGCTGATATTGACCCATCAGATCATCGATTATTTCGATTCCAATATTGGTCTGATTGATTGGATTCGATGGGTGCAATTTCGGGAAAATGACGGCACAACTGTGGCGGGGAGAATCTTTATTTGTGGGACGCGATGGGCGAGTACCACCCGTCAAACCCGGATCAATAAAGTGTTTGTCCCATTTTGGTGAACCATGAGATGATCCGCGCCCGAAATTTTTGACGCCACTTCGGTCCGATTGGAGAGACCCGGAGAGGTTTGGAAAGATTGAGATAACAGGAGCGTTTATGCCAGCGTTAAGAAAGGATGTGGATCCACAAGGATTGCTTGAGTACTCGGTCGTGTATACCGACCGGGCTCTTAATCATATGTCTCAGTCCTTCCAGGGCGTCATGAACGATATCTCCTCGATGCTGAAAGAGGCTTATAACGCTGAGGCAGCAGTGGTGGTGCCCGGCAGTGGCACCTTCGGGATGGAAGCGGTTGCGCGACAGTTTGCGACCGGAAAAAAATGTCTGGTAGTGCGCAATGGCTGGTTCAGTTTCCGCTGGACACAAATCTTTGACATGGGGAATATTCCGACCAGTCACTCAGTGCATAAGGCGAGACCGGTTGAGTCGGGTAAACACCCCGCCTATGCGCCAGCGCCGATCGATGAAGTGGTTGCGGCAATCCGTTTAGAAAAGCCCGATGTGGTGTGCGCTCCGCACATTGAGACCTCTGCGGGAATGATGTTGCCTGACGATTACATCCGTTCACTGGCTGACGCAGTGCATGAGCATGGTGGTCTGATGGTGCTCGATTGCATTGCTTCCGGAACACTTTGGATAGATATGGCGACAACGGGTGTGGATGTCCTGATCAGCGCACCGCAAAAAGGCTGGAGCGGCTCTCCTTGTGCGGGACTGGTGATGCTCAGTGCACATGGCGAGACGGTACTCCAGAAAACGACCAGCACGAGTTTTTCCTGTGACCTGAAGAAATGGCGAGAGATCATGGCGGCCTACGAGGATGGCGGCCATGCTTATCATGCCACTATGCCGACTGATGGCTTACGTGCCTTTGCTGAAGTAATGCGGGAAACTCGCGAGATGGGCTTTGCTCATGCCCGCGCCGCACAGGAAGAACTGGGCCGTCGGGTGCGCGAACTGCTGGAAGGACAGGGCATCAAGAGTCTCGCCGCGGCCGGGTTCAAGGCGCCAAGTGTCGTGGTGAGTTATACCGATGACCCCGAAATGCAGACTGGCAAGAAATTTGCCGAGCTCGGGATGCAGATCGCAGCGGGGGTCCCGCTACAGTGTGATGAAGCCGAAGACTTCAGGACGTTTCGGATCGGCCTTTTTGGGTTGGACAAATTGAAAGATATCGATCGGACCGTGAGCCTTTTTGCGAAGACGCTTGAGCAGATCGCGGTCGACGACGCGGCCTGATCAATGTTCCTCAAGGCGGGCGATGCCGATTGCGGCCTCGCCCGCGCCGCTGTAAAGAATGTAGACCTGATCGTCATCGACAAAGATGCCGGGGTCGCGCAATTCGCACAGTCTTTCGGTCGCGGTGCCCACTACTGAGGGTTGGCGCGGCAGATCCGAACCCTCCCAGATCTCTTGGGGGCTCAACAAGATGTGTGGCTCGGTGAAAACCCAATCTTCCCAGTCTTTATCGAGTTCGCACTGGCAGTGATAGATCTGTTCGGGACAGTCGCCCATACATGAAAAGAATAGGTGCAGGGTGTCCCCTTTCAGCCACAATGCGGGGTGACGTAGCTCAAGGGCGCTGTTCTCGCCAAAAAGCTGCATGGCGGGCCCCGGGTCGCGCTGAACCTCAAAAGGCCCGTCCCAATGTCGGGCTCGGAGAAAGCGCCCCTGCCAGGTTGTTGCGTAGATCCAGTCCTTGTGCCGAACTACCCGGAAGTAGGGTGGCCCGAGCAATGGCGCGCGTGGTGCGAAATGAAGGCCGTCCTCAGAGTAGGCTATCCGGGTTTTTTGGTCTCCGTTGTCCAGCAGTCCATGGTAGTACATCCGGATCTGCTGGCTTTCTTCGTCGATATGCACATCCGGTGAGGCGATGTGAGCGTAAAGATAACCTCCGGGCAAGGACTCTGCCCAACTGGGACGCTGATCCGGCGGCGGTTCGGGCGGGTCCGTTGGCGCGAAAAGCGACTCTGAGACGTCTAATACCCCCGGGCGGTGAATTCGCCATGGGCCTTTAAGTTCATCAGCATAAGCCAATCGGATGAAGGTGCCCTTGTGATGCGAAAAGTAAAGATAGTAGCGTCCGAGCGGTTGCGTTACCCAGGCCGGCACCCGGATCAGACTTGGACCGTTGATGTTGGTGCCGATCCGGTCATCCATGCCGGCATGGATGATGGGTTGGTCCAGCATTCGGGTCGCGCGCATGAAAGCAGTATACAGGCGGGTGAATACAATCTGAACTCTGCCGTTGCGTACCCATCTGAAAATCGAACCCCTTAATCTGCTCGCACCAACGTCGATCGAGAACATGCATCATGAATAAAGAAGAACTCATTCACATGGTTTACCGAGGAGCCCACGCTGGCTCTTCTTCTACCGTACAGATCTTTCGCCGCGGGATCGAGCAGTCGCCTTATGCCGATAAATGGCTGACAGACGGCATCATGTATTCGGTTTATGCCGGCCGGCTTTCGGCGGTGGGGACTGACCAGGATGATCCTTTGGAAAAGTACTGGAAATTGCGCCGTAACATCATGCTGTATGACATCCCCGAACGACCCGTGGAAGTCAGCGGCCGGGATGCCGTGCGTCTCCTGGAAAAGGCTTTTTGTCGGCGCATCAGCAACCTGCCGTTATGGCGGGCCCGTTATGCGCTGATCTGCGCACCACACGGCGGACTGGTCATGGACGGGGTTCTGATCCGGCTTGCAGAAGATCGCTTCTGGTACGTAGAGGCCAATGGCGATACCGCCAAGTGGTTCCTGGCTTTATCGGACGGGATGGACGTGACGGTCTCAGATCCGCAGTCGCGCGTATTACAGGTCCAGGGCCCGAACTCATTGGAGTTTCTCAAAGCAGCAGCGCCAGGTCAGGTGCCGGAGAAGTTCGGTTACTTTCATGCGGCCATGTTCAACTTTGATGGGCAGGAGGTGCTGGTCTCCCGAACAGGGTGGACGGGAGAGATAGGAATTGAGATTTATGGGAACGCAAGTCTTGACCACTCGGCATTGTGGGACTACCTGTTTTCTGTGGGCGAGGCTTTCGATCTGGAGCGGTCGGGAAGTGCGTCGCTGGGTCTTCGCCGGGTAGAGGCGGGAATCCTCGACTATCAGTCAGACATTGATCTATCGATGACGCCGTTCGATGCGGGTCTGGGCGCCTTTGTAGATTTTGACAAGGAAGAATTTGTTGGCAAGCAGGCCCTCCAAAGTGCGAACAGGAAATGCCGCCTGTTCGGCTATGTCTGCGATCAAGGCAAGGTCAATTCAGGACTTGAGATTCTTGAAAATGGGGCAAGAGTGGGCATCACCAAGAGCAGCGCCTGGTCGCCGAC
>JAERSQ010000022.1 GCA_016845525.1 Pseudomonadota bacterium | reverse complement strand
GTCATGTCCCGCAGCCAGGAGATTGCGTCCCAATTTATGCTTAGGCAGGCAGGCCATTTGGCCGACGGCTTTGATCCTGTCCAATTGGGCGAGCAGTTCCTCAAGAATATGGCGCAGGCGAGTTTCGATCCCCAGGTGCTGATGAAAGCCCAGGCGGAGTTCTGGCAGAGCTCGATTGCTTTGTGGCAGCAGGCGGCGCTTGGGGCGCTGGGCCAGCCGGATCAGGGTGTTATCGAGCCTGATGCGGATGACAGGCGTTTTAAGAGTGATGCGTGGGACGATGGACATGTGTTTGATTTCATCAAACAGTCCTACCTCCTTGCCTCACGTTATGTGATGGCCGCGGCCGATTCCGTCTCAGGGGTCGATGACAAAAAGCGGGACCAGATCAATTTTTATACCCGCCAGTTCGTGGATGCGATGGCGCCGACCAACTTCGCGCTGACCAATCCCGATGTCCTGAAAAAGACCATGGACTCCAAAGGCGAGAATCTGGTCAGGGGATTTCAGAACATCCTGACGGATCTTGAGCGTGGGGAAGGTCAGCTTAAAACACGCATGGTCGACACGGATGCGTTTGAGCTGGGCCGCAACGTTGCCCTGACACCGGGCAAGGTGGTCCTGCAGAACGACCTGATTCAGCTGATTCAGTACGAGCCCACCACAAAGGCGGTCAGTCGTACGCCGCTGCTCGTGATTCCGCCCTGGATCAACAAGTACTACATCCTGGACCTGCGGCCCAAGAACTCCTTCATCCGATGGCTGGTCGCGCAGGGCCACACCGTCTTTGTCGTCTCCTGGGTTAACCCCGGCAGTGAACTTGCCGATAAAGGGTTTGAGGATTACCTGCTTGAAGGCCCGCTAACAGCACTTAACGCAATTAAAGAGATAACCGGAACGGCGCAGAGCAATGTCATCGGCTACTGTCTGGGCGGGACGCTGCTTGCAGGCCTGCTGGCCTATCTGAAGGCGACGGGCGCCGCTGATCGGGTAGCGAGCGCGACGTTTCTGACGACGATGATCGATTTTGGGGAGCCCGGAGATCTTGGGGTCTTTATTGATGACGATCAGATCGAAAGCCTTGAGGAGAAGATGAACCGTGACGGATACCTCGACGGTACGGACATGGCAGCGACCTTCAATATGCTGCGCTCCAACGATCTCATTTGGTCGTTTGTCATCAACAACTACCTGATGGGGGATGAGCCGCTGGCCTTTGACCTTCTGTACTGGAACTCGGACTCGACCAGAATGCCAGCAAAGATGCACAGTGAGTATCTGCGCACGATGTATCTTGAGAACCGCTTCAAGGAGCCCGGGGGCATGGTGCTCGATGGCGTGGCCATCGACATTCCTTCGGTGGATACGCCCTGTTATTTCCTGTCCACCCAGGAAGATCACATCGCTCCGTGGCGTTCGACGTTCGCCGGTGCCAGCCTGCTGAAGGGGCCGGTGCGGTTTGTGCTCTCAGGCTCGGGCCACATAGCGGGGGTAGTCAATCCCCCGGAATCCAACAAGTACGGCTACCGCACCCATCGGCGCCGCCCTAAAGGCGATGCCGACGCGTGGCTTGAAAGTGCGACCCAAAAAGAAGGATCCTGGTGGCCGGACTGGCAGCAGTGGGTGTCGAAGTTTTCGGGAACAAAAGTAAAGCCGCGAAAGCCCGGAGCGAAAAAAGGCTTTCCCGCGCTGGAAGAGGCGCCGGGGGCTTTTGCCGCAAAGCGGCTTGATGAGACAGAGAGCGGGTAAGCGCGTTACCGGCGGCGCCAGAAGATGCGGGTGCCTTTCCCCCGCCATTTGGGATCGTTAAAGGATTCCCCTTGCCAGCCGGACCCTGGCAGGCTTTCGATCACCTGATCGTTGCTCCAGTCCCACGATTGTGAAAAGAGATCGGCAGCGCCGTAGTTGTCCATCGCAACAACTTCCAGCTGGTCTCCCGCGCGCGCCGCGAGCATGTCCTGCAATTGATCACGGTCGTAACCATCGTCTGGGTCGACCGACAGCACCGAGCAACCGCCAAGACGCCGTGCAATCGTGAGGAGTTTGTCAGGATCGCTTTCGGCGACAATATCGATGTTGTTCAAGTCCCTTTGCCTCGCCTCTGAGACGACTGAGTCGGCCCATTCAAGAGATGGTTCCAGCCCGAGAACCGCCTGTGCCCGTCGGCCAAAGAAAAGAGACGAGCCTCCCGTGCCGACTTCGATCACGCGGTCGTCGGGCCTGACGAGCTCATCGAGCTTCCTGACCGCCCCGGGTGTCATCCAGGGGACCTCGTATTCCATCGCAAATCCACCGCTGACATAGTTTTCTGGAATTCTGACGGCCATGGGTTTTCCTTGAGTGCTCTTATCAGGTTTTGTACGGGTCAGCCGCGTCGCGCAGGCCGTCGCCAAAGAAGTTAAAGGCAAGAATGATGATGACCACCGGAACCACCGGCAGCATCAGCCAGGGGTAGAGGGCCACCACGTTGATATTCTGCGCTTCATTGAGCAGGACGCCCCAACTGGTAATCGGCGGTCTCAATCCCAGTCCCAGAAAACTGAGCGCAGTTTCCCCGAGGATCATACCGGGAATGGACAGGGAGGCCGATGCGATCAGGTGACTCATGAATCCGGGGAGCAGATGCCGGCCAATGATCCGCCGGGGACGGGCGCCCAATAGTTGGGCCGCTGTGCAGTAATCTTCTTCGCGCAGCGCCATCAGTTTTGAACGCACCGCTCTGGCCAGTCCGGTCCAGTCGAGCATGGCCAGGATAACGGTAATGCCGAGAAAGATGAGGAGCGGGCTCCAGGTCACCGGCAATACCGCCGATAGCGCCATCCATAGCGGTATCTCAGGAAAAGAGCGCAGTACTTCGATCACCCGCTGCACCAGCGCATCAATCCATCCGCCGAAATAGCCCGCCAATCCGCCGATGACGATACCCAGAATGAAACTGACGGCAATGCCGACCAGACCGATGGTCAGTGAGATTCGAGAGCCATAAATGATCCGCGACAGCAGATCGCGGCCCAGTCGATCTGTGCCGAGCAAAAAGACGGTGCCGCTTTGTCCCGACAGGTTGAATGTCTGCCCGGCCCGCTCATACTTCATTGCGTTGACGCTTGGACAAAAGAGGTGAAAGCGCGACTCAAACAGCCCCCAGAAGTGATAGGGATCTCCCTCGCAGAAAAAGCGAAGCGGCTGCACGTTATCGTGGTTCACTGTGAACTCGCGCTTGAGTGTGGACATGTTCAGTTTGTAGTTGTAGCCGTAGACAAAGGGGCCGACAAACTTGCCCTCGTGAAAGAGGTGAATCGCCTGCGGTGGGGCATGAATAAAGCGGGCGTTGCGGGTATGAAGATCATACGGCGCGACCCACTCGGCAAAGGCGGCAACAAGATAAAAGAGCGCGAGCACAATGCCTGAGACCAGCGCCAGCTTATGACGTTTCATCTTCCACCACATCAGCCGCCATTGAGAAGCAAGATACAACTCCTCCTGTGCGGGGGTCAGTTTTTCAACCGAGTAAGGGTCGAAAGGCTCACGCGAAACGAAATGGGGGGTTTTCGGTTCGCTCATTTCGCGGGCGCCCCCTGAAGCCGAATGCGTGGATCCAGCATGGCCAGCAACAGATCAGAAATCAGCATCCCGATCACGGTGAGGATTGCAAGAAACATCAGGAATGAGCCCGCCAGGTACATGTCCTGACTTTGCAGGGAGGCAATCAGCAGCGGGCCCGTGGTGGGCAGGGACAGCACCACCGCGACCACTTCCGCCCCCGAGATAATTCCGGGCAGGAGATTGCCGATGTCGGCGACGAAGAAATTGAGCGCCATCCGTAAGGGGTATTTCCGCAGCAGTTTGCCCGGCGGCAACCCCTTGGCGCGCCCGGTGGTGACATATTGTTTTTCAAGCTCGTCCAGCAGGTTGGCGCGCAGACGGCGGATCATGGCTGCCGTACCGGAGGTCCCGATCACGACCACCGGGATCCAGAGGTGCTCCAGCACTGAGAGTAATTTGGCCGTGCTCCATGGCTGATCAATATATTCCGGATCCATCAGCCCTCCGATGGAGGTGCCAAAATATACGTTGGCAAGATAGAGCATCACCAGCGCCAACAGAAAATTCGGTGTGGCGAGCCCAATGAAGCCGATGAAAGTGAGTCCGTAATCGCCCCAACTGTACTGATGGGTCGCGGAATAGATTCCGATGGGAAAGGCAATCAGCCAGGTGAAGACAATCGTGACGATCGAAATCAGTATCGTCAGGAACATTCTGTCGCCGACGACTTCCGTCACAGGCAAGTCATACTCGAAGGAATAGCCAAGATCTCCCTGAACGAATCCCGTTACCCAGGTGAGGTACTGCTTCCACATGGGCTGATCGAGGCCGTATTGTTCACGCAGGAAAGCGATTTTTTTCTGATCGACACTCTCGCCCTGCGCCTGCATGGTTGCGATGTGGCTCTCAAGGTAATCACCCGGGGGCAACTGAATGATCACGAACACAATGACGCTGATCGCAATCAGCGTAGGGATCATGGTCAGAAATCGCCTGAGGGTGTATCGAAGCATGAGTCTGGTGCCGGATCAGTCGTTCAGGGGGTAAGCCAGAAGGTATCCGGTCGGTACATGCCAAAGTACGCGCCCGGTGCCCAAGCGTAAACGCCTTGCTCCGGCACATTGCGCAGACGCGCGTTCACCACAATCGGTTGTGGGACGGCGTTGACTGTGCCGATGGTGAAGACCTGGTCTGCATGGATCGCGAGCATCTGCTGCCAGACGTCATCTCTAACCTTCGTGTTTGAGGCGCTGCGCCATTGCTGTAGCAGGTCAGCCAGTTGGGTCGCCTCCGCGAGATCCGGTGCACTGCCGGTGAGTCCCGCTGTTTCAAAGTACTGACCCCAGACCGGCCACTGGGGCTGGGTCTGATTGGTGGGGGCGAGTTCGGTCGGCGGCGTGTCCGCTGTGGGCAGGCCATTGTCGAGACCGGTCCAGATCGACATCAGCGCTTCGCCTGAATAAAGCCGTTCACGGAAGACCTCCCGCTGTGACGGCTTGGTGTGAATCTTGATACCCATCCTGAGCCAGTTATCATGAATGAGCTCAAGCAGGTCGGTCTGTTCGGTGCTCTCGCCGGCAGAATGCACCACAATTTCCATGGGCCGGCCGTCCGGCAACAGCCGGAGATTTTCGTCATTCCGTTCCGTCAGTCCCATCTCATCGAGAAGGGCGTTGGCAGCATCGAGGTCAAAACGAACCCAGGCGTCTGCATACTCCTGGCGGAAAAGGGGGCTTTGCGGCAGGACGGTATTGGCGCTTGGCAGGACCAGCCCGAAATAAATCACCTGATTTATTTCGTCGCGATCAATCCCGAGTGACAGGGCGCGCCGGAAACGTACGTCACGCATCACCTCACGCCAGGTATCGTCATTGGCATTGAGATTCGGATAGACCGCCATCTGTGATCCGATGCCCATCTGCCACAGCCGCACCACAAAGTTGTTCCGTTCACCGCCCTCCATCAGGAAGGGGTAGTTATCGAGCCTGAGATATCGGCCTTGCAGGTCAGATTCACCGGCACCGGTCTTGGCGGGAATGAGTCCTGAACTGGCGATGTTGACGATCACCCGGTCGAGATAGGGCAGTTGCTGTCCGGTGGTATCGACGCGGTGGAAGTAGGGGTTGCGCTCGAAAATAAACCGCTCCGAGGGCGCTGGCGTGACACAGAGCCACGGTTGCAGCGTCGGCAGATCAGGGTTATCAAATTTGTATTGATGACCATATCGGGTATGCAGTCCCGCCCAGTTTCGAACCCCGGCCTCCTCGACCATCGACTTCAGTTTCTCCTCGTCGACATGGCCCGCGTGAAACTGCTTCAGGTAATGCGCCGGCGCATAGATGTAAAGCGGCCGCGCACCCGCGAGTGATGGCAGGAACAGGGGATTGGGCGCTTCCCAGTGATACCGTATGGTATGCCGGTCGATCACCTCGACCCTGGGGGGCTTGCCGTTGACCAGCAAGGCTTCCGGCGGGCCAAACGGAGACAGGAACTCGTTGAGCGCCATGTCCTGCCAGTAGTAACGGAAGTCTTCAGTGGTAAAGAGTTCGCCGTCGGACCACCGATGCCCCGGACGCAAATGAAAAGTGAAAGTCTGGTCGCCGACGTTTTCAACCTTAAGAGCAATGTCAGGTTCCAAGGTCAGTTGCGGAGTGAATCCCACTAGCCTGGCGTAACCGTAAACCGTCATCATTCGGGTATCTTTGCTGCGTGCCATCAGCAGGCTGATGTCTCCGCCAGGCTGTCCCGTCTCCCGGCCCATCGCGGCAAGGTCAGTAACCAAAGGGGTTTGTGGCAGCCGTTCAGCAGAAGGCGGGAGCGCGCCTGTACTGACTCTCTCACTCAGAAGCGGCGATTCAGCCGTTGCCGGTCCGGCCACCAGGCTGGCGGCAAAGAGCAGGCAGGCGAGGTAGAAAACTCTCATTGCATGATTTCTCCAGGGTTGGCATTGGCGCTGGCCCGTACCCGGTGGCCCTGACCCAGGTCGAGCCATTGGGAACGACTGCCGGCATCCAGCTGAAATGCCGCCGGCCACTGATTGGGATCACTTCCTCCGGAGGCCGTAATGGCCTCGAAATCCAGAGGTTTCGTAAGGTCGGGGTGTGGAACCGCCTGAAGCAGTGATCGGGTATACGGATGAGCGGGGTTCGAAAACAGTTGGTCACGGGAGGCCATTTCAACAAGGCGTCCCCGATGCATCACAGCTACTCGGTCCGCGATGTAATCAATCACGGCAAGGTTGTGGGAGATAAAGAGATAAGTGAGACCGAGCTCAGCCTTGAGATCCTTTAAGAGGTTTAACACCTGCGCCTGAATGGAGACATCCAGCGCAGACACCGGTTCATCACAGATCAGCAGCTGCGGCTGCAGGGCGAGCGCGCGGGCGATACTGATCCGTTGGCGCTGACCTCCGGAGAAACTGTGCGGATAGCGGCTGAGAAACCGGGGATCCAGTCCGACCAAGCGCATTAACTCCTGAACCAGTTCGCGTTGGCTTGCGGTATCACCCCGCTGGTGAATCACCAGGGGCTCTCTTACGATATCAAAGACCGTCATGCGCGGACTGAGCGAGCTGAAAGGGTCCTGAAAGATCAGCTGCATCTTGCGCCGCATCGCCATCATGGCTTCCTCATCGAGGCCGAATAGGTCCACCGGCTCTCCCTCGTCCAGAAATTCGACCGAGCCCGAGTCCGGACTCAATGCGCGCATCAGAATCTTGCTGACGGTGGTTTTACCGCAGCCGCTTTCACCAACAAGTCCGAGACATTCGCCCTGTTGGATGGAAAAACTGACGTCGTCTACCGCTTTGACCCGCGTGGATTCGTTTCGGCCAAAAAGCCCTGTTCCCCTGATCGTGAAGGTCTTGCATAACTGGCGGACGTCCAGCAGCGGCGCTGCAGGCAATGCCTGGGAAGCGGGACTTTGGAAATGCTGGCCGAGTTCATGCTCGATTGCCCTGACGGGCACGAGCCGTTCGCTTGACGCCATGCCAAAACGCGGTACGGCTTTGAAGAGTGCGCTCAAGTACGGATGGCCGGGATCTTTAAAGAGATCCGACGCGGTTCCGCTTTCGACAATGCGTCCGTGGTACATGACGACCACGGTCTGCGCCATATTGGCAACGACACCCAGGTCATGCGTGATCAGCAGCAGTGCCATTTTCAGTTCAGACTGCAGGTCCCGGATGAGGTTGAGTATCTGCGCCTGTACCGTGACATCAAGAGCGGTTGTCGGCTCATCGGCAATCAAAAGGGAAGGGCGACACACCAGAGCCATGGCTATCATGGCTCTTTGGCGCAGTCCACCGGATAACTCGAAAGGGTAGGTTCGCAAGGCCCGTGCGGGATTGGGAAATCCGACCATCTCCAGCATGGCTTCGGTCTGCTCCATGCCCTGCGCCCGGTTGACATCGTGGTGCAGAAAGAGCGCTTCGCTTACCTGGTCACCGACAGTATGGAGTGGTGAAAGAGAGACCATCGGCTCCTGAAAGATGATCGAGATTCTGCCGCCGCGGATATCCTGAAGTTGGGAGCTGTCAGCCGGCAGTGAGGCAATATCAGTGCTGACACCGCTCACCGGATCGTTGAAGATCAGTTGTCCGGATGTGATTCGGGCGTTGGCAGGCAGAATCCCCATAACAGCCTGGGCCGTCACTGATTTGCCTGATCCGGATTCCCCTACCAAAGCCACCGTGCTGCCGGGTTGGATATCAAAATCAACGCCATGAAGGGCTTCGATCTCACCCGTCGCCATCTGAAAGACGATGCGAAGATCGCGGACACTTAAGAGCGGTTCGCTCATGCGGCACCTGCCTTTGCTGATTCGGCGGGCGTGCTCGGCGGGGCGACCGGGAAACCGGCAGCCTGCATCGCTGTTCTGGCGCGGTCTGGATAGTCCGAGGTGATCCCGTCGACCCCAAGTTCAATGGCCTTTTGGAATGCTTCGTCTTCGTTCAGTGTCCAGGTATGGACAGAAAGCCCCAGTGTCTGTGCCTCCTGTACCCGTGCTTTCGAGAGGTCGGCAAAAGCCGGGCCCCAGAATCGGCCCCCCGCCGCCTTGATGGCCTGGGGCAGGCTTGAAGAAAAGTGACACGGATCGAATCCTGCAAGCCAGGGCGATTCTCCTTCTTTTGAGACGGTCGCGTCGTGGTCACGCTCGCTACTGAGATAGCCTGTAAAGACATCATCACTCAGCTGCTGGATTGCCTGAAGAAGGCGCCAGTCAAATGCCTGAAGCCAGACCGAACCCAATAAATCCCACTTCTTAAGTTCACCGACCACGATACGGGCATAGTCGAGAGGATCCGGACTCTGATCGGGATACCTGGGATCTGACTTGAGCTCAATGTTGAGAATCGGTCGATAGGGTCCCAGGCTTTGCCACCAGATCACCAGATCGGACAACAGGAGAATGGGCTCTTGGTTGGCGCCCTGCTGAAAAGGAAAACGGGCTTCCTGTGCAGATCCTGGCCGAATCGTTCCGACATCGTAGGTTCTGATCTGGTCTTCAGTCAGCGTGTAGATTGCTGGCGTGCGACCTGTGACCCAGTTTCCGGCGGCATCGCGGCACAGATCGGTATTCAGGCGAGCATCATGGTGGACCACGATCTTCTCATCGGCACTGATCAGAACATCAAGTTCAAGTCCTTGGACACCGATTGCACAGGCGCAGGCAAATCCTGCGAGCGTGTTTTCCGGCGCGAGCCCGCGGGCTCCCCGATGACCATGGATCACACAGGTGGACACGTTTGTATTCTGTAAAGGCCAGGCAATTTGCGTAAGATCAACTATATCAGGGCAGCCCGTCGCCTAACATTGCGGAATGGAATCTATCCTTAACATGCCGGAAAAAAATAACATTGCCTTTGCCGAGGGTGGGCAATGGCTTGAGGACCGCGGGTTTAATCTGAGGGCGGTACTGGATATCTGTGCGCTTCCCGAGGATCTTGCCGCTGTTTGGGACAGAATCGGCATACCCCGGGTGCCGTCAGAGCGCCTGGTCTTGCTCGGCATGGGTGGCGCCGGGCTGTGGGAGTGGATGAATGCGCAGGGGCTGTCTGACGCCGACCCTTTTGATGAGGTGTCCCGTCGCGCGGCGCTGGAAGTCTCCGAGCGTTTCTGGGGAGACAGCAGCCCCCGTGTTTTATATCCCGGGGATGCTCTGATTCCACTGCAGCAGCTTGGCCGCTGGGCAGGCTGGTCGGTACCGTCACCCCTGGGTCTGGATATCAGTCCGGTGTACGGACCCTGGTTTGCTTTTCGGGCAGCGTTCCTGGTGAGCAGCGCTTTGCCGCTGACGGATATCTCGGCTGCCGCATCCCCTTGTGACAGTTGCCAGGATACGCCCTGTATTCAAGCGTGCCCCGTCGGTGCCCTGAAGCGGGACGAAGCGCTTGATCGTGAGCGGTGCCTGGAACAGCGCTTTGCCGATCAGACGGGCTGCGGCATTCAGTGCCACTCGCGCCTGGCTTGCCCAATCGGGATAAGGTGGAGATATCCCCAACGGCAACTGCATTATCACGGGCAGCGATCTTTGCAGAGTCTTTTGGCCTGGAAGCAGGCTTCGGGGCGCTAATCAACCATTATTAAACCGTCGTTCTGTTGTTGGGTTCGGGCGCGATCCTCCGGTAAAATCGCGTGCCCGGCGAAGACCGAACCAGATTCCCCATTTCATTCAACGACAGGTAGAAATCGAGAAAAACATGTTCAGCAGCAAAGATACGATTGCAGAGTTTGACCCGCAACTTTGGGAAGCGATTCAGAACGAAAGACAGCGTCAGGAAGAGCACATCGAACTGATCGCATCAGAGAACTACACCAGCCCACGCGTGCTCGAGGCCCAGGGTACTGTGTTGACCAACAAGTATGCCGAAGGGTACCCCGGCAAGCGCTACTACGGCGGCTGTGAGTTTGTCGATGTTGCCGAACAGTTGGCGATTGATCGTGCCAAGGAGCTTTTTGGCGCAGACTACGTTAATGTGCAGCCGCACTCGGGGTCCGGCGCCAACGCGGCCGTGTATATGGCTCTGTTGAATCCAGGCGATACGGTGCTCGGAATGAGTCTTGCGCATGGTGGACACCTGACACACGGCGCGACAGTGAACTTTTCCGGAAAGCTTTATAACGCGGTGCAGTATGGGCTGAACACCGATACGGGTGAGATCGACTATGATGAAGTAGAGCGGCTTGCCAAAGAGCATCAGCCAAAGATGATCGTCGCCGGTTTTTCCGCATACAGCTTGGTCCTCGACTGGCAGCGTTTTCGTGATATCGCCGACGCCGTTGGCGCATACCTGGTCGCGGATATGGCGCATGTCACCGGCCTGGTGGCAGTGGGCCTTTATCCCAGCCCTGTCGCTATTGCCGATGTGACAACCTGCACCACGCACAAGACGCTTCGGGGCGCGCGCGGCGGCATGATCATGGCCCGGTCCAACCCGGAGATAGAGAAGAAACTGTCATCCCTGGTATTTCCCGGTACCCAGGGCGGACCGTTGATGCACGCGATCGCCGGCAAGGCGGTCGCCTTCCTGGAAGCGTTGCAGCCCGAATTCAAAGCCTATGGTGAGCAGGTGATTGCCAATGCGCAGGCAATGGCCAAGACGTTCATCGATCGGGGGTACGACATCGTCTCCGGCGGCACTGTCAACCACCTGTTTCTGTTGGATCTCATCAATAAGGGCATTACGGGCAAGGATGCGGATGCGGCGCTCGGTCGGGCATACATTACCGTCAACAAGAACTCAGTCCCCAATGATCCCCAGTCGCCGTTTGTCACCAGTGGACTGCGGATCGGCTCTCCCGCCGGTACGACCCGCGGTTTTAAGGAGGCAGAGATGGCGCAGATTGCAGAGTGGATGTGCGATATTCTGGATAACATGGGAGATGAGTCGGTTGTGGATGCAACCCGCGAAAAAGTGAAAGAACTGTGCGCTCGTTTCCCGGTGTATCGGGAGGCGTAAAGCTGTTCAGAGCCCGCCTTGCTGGCGGGCGTTTGGGGGGATGTTCTTGCCGTCGATAGCAGGGTGCCGTCGACGGCTGCAGGAGCAGTGTGAGAAAAAATCGTTATTCCATCTTCAGCCTGGCACGTAACGCAGTCAGTTACCACCAGGACTGGCCAGAGGCCTGGCGCAGCCCGGAGCCCGCGTCGTCCTACGACGTGAT
>JAERSQ010000021.1 GCA_016845525.1 Pseudomonadota bacterium | reverse complement strand
GATGAAGGATAAAGAAGCACTGGTCGCCTGGGTGGCCCGCTTTGCACCGAGTGAGCATCAGTTGGTGGGACAGGTTTGGTCAGAGGTCGATCGCCAGATCGGCAACTATGTCCGCGGCAAATTCTGGGAGATTGTCATCGTCTGGTTTGCCTGTGTGGTGACGTTCTCGGTCCTGGGGCTGCAGTACACCATGCTGCTGGCAGTGCTGGTGGGTCTGTCTGTGCTGATCCCGTTTGTGGGGGCTGCGGTGGTGACGATTCCCGTGGTGTTTGTCTCCTGGTTCCAGCGGTGGTTCACCGGGGATTTCTTGGTGCTGGTTTCGGCCTACCTCATTATCCAGGCGCTCGACGGCAATCTGCTGGTGCCGATGCTTTTCTCAGAGGTGAATAACCTGCATCCTGTCGCGATTATTGCCGCCGTCCTGATTTTTGGCGGGCTGTGGGGGGTGTTGGGCGTCTTTTTTGCGATTCCGCTCGCGACGCTCGTGCATGCGGTGATCAATGCCTGGCCCCGCGAGACCGAGGACCCGGTCTAGCGCCCCACCACTGCCCAAGTCTTCCTTGACCCGTTGTCTCGGGTCAGTATCATTTCCGCTATTGACAGAGAAATAAACACACAAATTGTGTAGTTCAATGACGACTTCAAATCCTGTATTCGGAAAAGACCGGCCGAAAAAAAGCGGGATGGCCGCGACGCCTTCAGAAGATCGGTCCCGGACTTACGAGCGTTACCTGTTACGGCGCGTGGTGGATGGGATGGGCTCGCCGCGTTTTGCGATTGCGCTTTGGGACGGATTCAAGATCAGCCCGCAGGACGCCCTGCCGGTTGCGACGGTCAACATCCACAGCCGCTCAGCTCTGAACCAGTTACTGCGTCAGGGCGACGTGGGCTTTGGTGACGCTTTTTCAAACGGCGGTATCTCGGTAGACGGAGACCTCGTTGCCATGCTGGTGGCGGCGTTCAGCGCGCCTGAGCCAACGGGCATCGCTGCAGTGGTGAAGCGCCTGCAGCAGCGCAAGCCCCGGGCGAATACAAAAGATGGTTCGCGCGAAAACATCCATCATCACTACGATATCGGTAACGATTTTTACCGCCTGTGGCTGGATAAGGAAATGCAGTACACCTGTGCCTATTTTCCAGACGACGAGTTGACGATCGAGGCAGCCCAGCAGGCCAAGATGGATCATGTCTGCCGCAAGCTGCAGTTGCGGCCGGGAGACCGTGTCGCTGAAGCCGGATGCGGTTGGGGAGGACTGGCGCGTCACATGGCGCTGAACTACGGTGCGAAGGTGTCGTCGTGGAACGTTTCGGCTGAGCAGGTCCAATACGCGAGAGACCGTGCCAAGGCAGAGGGATATGACGATCGCGTGACCTATGTGCTGGATGACTACCGCAACATCACGGGCGAGTATGACGCCTTTGTCTCGGTCGGCATGCTTGAGCACGTGGGGCTGGACAACTACACCGAGTTGGGCGGTGTGGTGGATCGATGTCTCACCCAAAACGGCCGCGCTCTTGTGCACACGATCGGCCGCAACCGCCCGAGACTGATGAACGCGTGGATCGAAAAACGTATTTTCCCGGGCGCTTACCCCCCGACGCTCAAAGAAATGATGGAGATCTTTGAGCCGAATCGTTTTTCGGTACTCGATGTCGAGAATCTGCGGCTGCACTATGCAAAAACGCTCGCGCACTGGCTGGCCCGGTACGATGCATCCGACGAGCAGGTACAGACGGAGTTTGGCGAGGATTTCACCAGAGCGTGGCGGCTTTATCTGGCGGGTTCCCAGGCGGCGTTTCTTGCAGGGGGACTACAGTTGTTCCAGGTGGTCTTCACACGTGAACGCAACAACGAGCTTGCTGCCACGCGCGACCACCTTTATTCCTGAGCGTCTCTGAGCCACGTTTCGTGCGGCGGGTTTTTATCGCTTCCGGTATCAGCGAGGCCCAGTTGGTCCGCCAGATGCTTGAGACCGCCGGGGTCTCTGTTCAGGTACTCAATGAGCATGCGTCAGGAGGTCTGGGAGAGCTGCCCGCCACCGAAGCCTGGCCTGAGATCTGGGTGGAGCGTGAGCACCAGTTGGCGCATGCACGGTCTTTGATTCGTGATTACGAAAGCGCCTCTGATCAGACCGTGGACTGCGGAACGTGTTCAGAACCAAATCCGGCCACCTTCGAGATTTGCTGGCATTGCCGGGAACCGCTGCCCCAACCGGGCTGAGTGGAGCAGGACGCCGCGGGTCATGCGGGCGGCGGTTTTTCAGTCTTGTTGCGCCGGGAACACAAAGGCACATGGTGTAAAATCCGCACCCGTTCAAGGCGGCATTCGCCGGAAATGTGGGCCGCAAGTCTATGAATACTGATGTCCCGAATCGATTTCGTAGTAGCCAGACCTGGAGCCGGCTGGTGCTGATGCTGGTTTACTTTCTGGCAGTTTTCGAGATTGCGCTGCTGTTGGTCGGCATCATGATGCTGTTCCAGTTTTTTTATCGACTGATCCAGGGCCAGGACGCGGAGCGGCTGCACAGTTTCACTCAGGATCTCAATAGCTTCATTTACTCAGCGTTGCAGTACGTCACCTTCAATACTGATGAGAAGCCCTTTCCCTTCTGTGATTGGCCCGCGCCCGACAAGGCCGAAGACGGGCCGAATTACTACTGATCGACCCCTTTCTCCCGTTCCCTGAGCAGGGAGCCTAACCGGAACATCTCATGGACCCGCGCTATTCCCCGGAGCAACTCGAACCTGTTGTGCAGACGTACTGGGAAGAGCAGCAGAGCTTTCAGGTTGCTGAAGACCCCGCGCGAGAAAAGTTCTACTGCCTGTCCATGCCGTATCCCTCGGGTCAGTTGCACATGGGACATGTTCGTAACTATACGATCGGCGATGTGATGAGTCGCTATCAGAGGATGCTGGGGCGCAATGTCCTGCAGCCCATGGGCTGGGATGCGTTCGGGCTGCCGGCCGAGAACGCGGCGATCCAGCGAGCGGTCCCGCCCGCAGAGTGGACCTATCAGAACATCGACCACATGCGCGGACAGTTGCAGCGCATGGGTTTCGCGTATGACTGGTCGCGCGAGGTAACGACCTGCAAGCCTGAGTATTACCGCTGGGAGCAGTGGTTTTTTACCCGGCTGGTGAAAAAAGGACTCGCCTACCGCAAGAACGCCGTGGTCAACTGGGACCCGGTTGACCAAACCGTGCTGGCCAACGAGCAGGTTATCGATGGCAAGGGGTGGCGCTCCGGCGCGGTGGTTGAGAAAAGGGAAATTCCGCAGTGGTTCATTCGGATCACGGCTTACGCCGATGAATTGCTTGAGGAACTGGACCGGATGCCGGGCTGGCCGGATTCAGTGAAGACCATGCAGCGCAACTGGATCGGCCGTTCCGACGGCATCGAGGTCGACTTTGCCCTGGCAGCAGGGGGCGAGCCTCTGCGGGTTTTCACAACCCGCCCGGATACGATCTTCGGCGCTACCTTTATGGCGGTGGCAGCGGATCACCCGCTCGCCGTGGCGGCAGGTGAACGGGATGCCGGGATCCAGGC
>JAERSQ010000020.1 GCA_016845525.1 Pseudomonadota bacterium | reverse complement strand
GGGGCTTCGGTTTCCATGCCCGGGATGATGGATACCCTGCTCAACCTCGGCATCAACGATGAAATCGTCGAAGGACTGGCGAAGCTGACCGCCAACCCACGATTTGCCTATGACACCTACCGCCGCTTCCTGCAACTGTATGGGGCCGTAGTCGGCGGCAAAGGGATACATCCCTACACGCAAATCCTCAAAGACTATCGTCAGCAGCATGGGCTTGAAGAGCATGCCGATTTGGATGTCGGGGAACTCAAAGAAATCATCGGACTTTTCAAAAAGATCCATTTGCCTCCTGACAATCCATGGACCCAGCTTGAAAACGCGATTGGTGCCGTCTTTTCCTCATGGAACAACCCCCGTGCCCAAACCTACCGCCGACTGAATGACATCCCTGACAGTATTGGCACCGCAGTCATCATCCAGGCCATGGTCTTCGGCAACATGGGGCAAAATTCAGGAAGCGGGATTGCCTTCACACGAAACCCTTCAACCGGTGAAAAAGAGTTTTTTGGTGAGTACCTGATGAATGCTGAGGGTGAAAACATTGCTTCCGGCAGAAGAACCCCGCGAAGCCTGGACGAATTCAAGGAGGAATCCCCGATCCTTTACAACCAGCTTTTTCAACTGCAGAAAACCCTGGAGGAACATTACCGGGACATGCAGGATCTGGAATTCACCATCCAGGAAAACCGCCTCTATCTTTTGCAGACACGTTCCGGAAAAAGAACCGCCAAGGCCGCTGTCAAAATTGCGGTGGACCTTGTCAACGAGGGCCTGATTTCAGAAAAGGAAGCCCTGCGCCGGATGGATCCGGAGATGGCGAGGTTCTTCATGCATCCAATGATCGATCCTCAAGCAGAAAAAAATGTGCTCGCCCTTGGCTTGCCTGCAAGCCCGGGTGCGGTCACCGGGAAAATCGTTTTCACCTCCGAGGAGGCTCAAAAAGCAAAAGATCAAGGGGATCAGGTGATTCTGGTCCGGGTTGAAACCACCCCTGAGGATATTCATGGAATGCAGGCCGCCTTGGGAATCCTCACAACCAGCGGGGGTATGACTTCACATGCCGCTTTGCTTGCCCGCGGAATGGGACGCACCTGTATTGTCGGCTGCAAGGGTTTATCAGTTGATGAAAAGAAACAAAGGCTGATCCTGGAAGACGGCAGCGTGATCGGTAAAGGAAGGCTCCTGACCCTCGACGGCAGCAGCGGGGAAGTGATGGAAGGACGAGTACCCACCATCGATGCCCATGAGGATCAGGATTATCTGACTCTGTTGAGCTGGGCTGACAAATACCGGCGTCTCAAGATCCGGGCCAATGCAGAAACCTCGCGGGAAGCCCTAACGGCACTCCGTTTCGGAGCCGAAGGGATCGGACTCTGCCGAACGGAGCATGTTTTTTTCAACCCGGAAAGCATCGACGTGTTCCGTGAAATGATCTTTGCTCAAAGCCCTGAAGAAAAACAGGAAAAGCTGAATCAGCTTTCAGCGTTCCAGGTACGGGAACTGAAACAGCTTTTCAAAGTGATGGACGGTCTGCCGGTCAACCTCCGTTTGCTTGACCCACCACTGAGCGAATTCCTTCCTCAAGTAAAATCAGAGATTGAAAAACTGGCCGGGCGGCTTGGACGGGAAACCGAAACCCTGATGAAACAGGTCGGGGCTCTGCATGAGAAAAACCCGATGCTGGGCTTTCGGGGATCCAGACTTTCCATCATTTATCCCGAAATCAGCACAATGCAGATGGATTCCATCTTGACGGCTGCGATCCAGTCTCAACGAAATGGAACCATTGTGAAACCGGAAATCATGGTCCCGCTGGTGACCAGTTCGGGGGAACTCGAGGTGATCTTGCAAAACCTGGAACAGACCGCAAAACAGACATTCCTCAGGCTTGGTCAAAACATCCAATACAAACTGGGCACCATGATGGAGGTTCCGCGGGCCTGTGTCCAATCCCGGACAGTTGCTCCTCAGGTCCAGTTCATGAGTTTCGACACCCACGATCTGACCCAGTTGACTTTTGGATTTTCAAGAGAGGACAGCGGAAAATTTCTTCCGGATTACATCGAACGCCAGATCCTAGCCTTTGATCCCTTCATCCATCTCGATCAGCAGGGAGTCGGAAACCTGATCCGCATGGCACTCGAACAGTCACGCAAGGTGCAGAAGAAAATGGAATATGGAATCTGCGGGGATCATGGCGGTGATCCGCGATCGATCAAGTTCTTCCACCGGATTGGTATCGACTATGTTTCCTGCAGTCCCCATCTGGTGCCCGTCGCTCGTCTGGCTGCTGCCAAGGCAAGCATTTAAACAACCGCTGAAAATTCAAACAAACCGGACCGAAGCTTCACCGAGTTCATCGAAGCGGATACTGACTGTAGCCGGTTGTTCAATGAATACCGTTTTCACCACACTTCCGAGCATGATGAACTTTCCTTTCTTCAGAGGGGCTCCCAGAGAGATGCAGTGATTCGCCAGCCAGGCCAGGGCTTCCATCGGATGTCCCAGAATATCCGCACCGGATCCCCGGCCAACTTCCACATCATCAATCCGCATCACTCCTTCAAGTTTCAAAAGATCCAGGGAATTCCACGACGTTTTTTCTTTTGAAAGTACCACTCCCGAATTGAAAAAATCATCTGCAACCAGGATCGGAGTCGGAAACGCGGTATAGTCATCATACCGGTCGTCAACCATTTCGATCCCAGCCATCAGGCCACCCACGGCATCGGCAACGTTCCCACGGTCATAGGGAGTCCCTGTTTCCGGGAGATCCCTGGAAAGCCTGGCGGCGATTTCACACTCCAACCCGATTCGATGAAAATCACTTAAATTCAACTCTGCCTTTTCATCGAAGACGGTGGACTCGAATATTTCTCCTGAGCAGGGA
>JAERSQ010000019.1 GCA_016845525.1 Pseudomonadota bacterium | reverse complement strand
GCGCCTCTATCCCGACGTGGAGGGGGTAGTCGACGGTGATCGCAGGTTTACCTACCGCGAATTTCTAGAAAGATGCGATCGGTGGTCCGCCTCACTGCAGGCGCTCGGAGTGTCGCAGGGCGATCGTGTTGCCTATATCGCCCCTAATACCCACTCACATCTGGAAGCATACTACGCAGTCCCGCAAATCGGAGCGGTACTGGTCCCTATCAATTTCCGGCTCAAACCTGAGGATTTCGCGTACATCATCAATCATTGTGGTGCCAAGGTCGTCTGCGCACATCCCGACCATATCGAGGCAGTGGAATCGATCAGGAAAGACATTCCCGAGGCAAAAGTGTTCGTCGCCTTGGAGGGCAGTGCAGAAGGGTGGATTGATTATGAAGAGACACTGGCTGGGCATGATCCGCAGTTTGCGCCTGTCGAGATCAATGAAACGGATCTCATCACGATCAACTACACCAGCGGAACTACAGCAAGGCCCAAGGGCGTCATGATTACGCATCGCAATGCCTATATCAACATCATGGGAACCCTGGCTCAGCACCATCTCGGCCCAGCGGATCGATATCTCTGGACCTTGCCGATGTTTCATGCCAATGGCTGGACATTTACCTGGATCAACACGGCGCGGGGCATGACCCATGTGTGCCTGCGCAAAGTTGAACCGGCAGCCATTTTTCAGTTGATCAAGAAGGAAGCGATCACGATGTTCTGCGCCGCGCCGACGGTGTTGATCAGTATCGCCAATGCGCCAGAGGAGGTGCGAGACGGCGCGCCCAGAGGAGTGAGGCTTTTCACGGCAGGCGCGCCGCCGGCCGCAGCCACTATTGAACTGGTGGAAAAAGACCTGGGGTGGGAACTCACACACGTCTACGGTCTGACAGAGACTGCACCGCTCATTACGTTCTGTGAGCCCAGACCTGAACATGAGGGCCTGTCGGTTGAGGAACGCTCCAAGATCAAGGCCCGGCAGGGTGTGGAATTGGTTAGTTCGGGAGAAGTGCGTGTCGTGGATGAAACGGGTGTTGAAGTGCCGGCAGACGGCGCCACCTTGGGAGAGATTACGGTTCGCGGCAATGTTGTCATGGCAGGCTACTACAACGATCCTGACGCAACTGCGTCTGCGATCAGAAACGGTTGGTTTCATTCAGGAGATGCCGCCGTCGTACATCCGGATGGCTATGTTGAGATTCGGGACCGTTTCAAGGACGTCATTATCAGCGGAGGCGAGAACATTTCTTCGGTCGAGCTGGAAGGGTGTCTACTGACACATCCGGCCGTTCAGGAAACCGCAGTCGTTGGAATGCCCCACGAAAAATGGGGAGAAAGCCCCCATGCCTTCGTCGTCCTGAAATCCGGGGCGAGTGCGAGCGAAGATGAGTTGAAAGAGCATGTGCGGGCGCAATTGGCGCATTTCAAAACCCCGCAAGCCGTCAGTTTTGTTGATGAACTGCCCAAGACCGCCACCGGCAAGGTGCAGAAGTACGTGCTTCGCCAACATCAGCCGGGGATTGCGACCCAATGACCTGAAAAACTGGCGGCGCTCCAAAAATCTTCAGTCGGATTGGATTGCTATCCCGAAAGCGATCGTGTAAAACCGATAGACATAAAAGTAAGTTAACAAGGAGGAATATATGTATAAATTTTCAAAGTATTTGATCGCGAC
Source organism: Pseudomonadota bacterium (assembly GCA_016845525.1). GTDB lineage: Bacteria > Pseudomonadota > Gammaproteobacteria > Arenicellales > UBA868 > UBA868. The sequence goes on along the minus strand of JAERSQ010000019.1, from coordinate 3,299 downwards.
GGCTTTGGGTGCGGCGGCTTTTGCGGTATCACTGTCGGGCCAAGCCGACACGATCAAGGTAGGGTTTAACGTCCCGCTGACAGGTTTCGCCGCGGCCGATGGAAAATCAGCAAGAATCGGTGCCGAACTCGCGGTAGAACAGGTCAACGCGGCCGGCGGCATCAATGGCAAGAATATTGAATTGGTTATCTATGATGATCAGGCGAGTCCAAAAGAATCGGCGCCTCTGGCCGCCAAACTAATAACCCAGGATGAGGTAGTCGCGGGAATCTCAGGGAGTTACTCCGGGGCTACCCGAGCAGCAGCCACCATCTACCAGGAGAACGGAACGCCGTATATCTCGGCATATGCGGTTCATCCTGACATCACTCGCTCAGGAGAGTATGTCTTCAGAACCTCATTCATGGGGGAAGTCCAGGGTCGCGCGGGCGCCAAGTTGGTGGGAGAGATGATGGGCAAGAAGCGTGTCTCCGTTATTACCCTTGCCAACGACTTTGGAAAATCACTTGAAGCCGGGTTTAAGGAAAAAGCCGGAGAATATGGGATTGAAATCCTCGGCGAGTATGACTACAGCATCAAGGATCGCGAGTTTGGGCCCATCGTGTCCAAAGTGAAAGCGGAATCTCCGGATGCGATCTATGCCTCCGGTTACTTCTTTACTGCCGGCCCGCTTGTCACTCAGTTGCGCGAGGCCGGTGTCACAGCCCCTGTAATCGGTCAGGAAGGTTATGACGGCGAGATGTTCATCAAGATCGCCGGCGATGCGGCAGAAGGTGTGATTATCACAACATCTCTTGATCGGGACTCCAATGATCCCCTCGCTCAGGCCTTCATTACGGGCTTTCAGGCCAAGTCAGGGTATCCTGCGGATATGGTGAGTGCTTCCACCCACACAGCGGTTCTGGTTTTGGCCGAGGCACTAAAGCAGGTTGATCCGAACGACAAAGCGGCATTGCGACAGGCTATTGCTTCCACCTCGATCAACGCAGCAACCGGCAACATCTCATTCAATAAGTTGGGGGAGGTAAAGAAGTCGGTCCAGGTCCAAGTAGTACGCGACGGCGGGTGGCATCATTACGCTGTTATCTCAGATCCGGTATTGCTTGCTCCGCCTGAGGAGTAAAATCTCAAGACAGATATGGGGCTGAGAGGCCCCATATCCTTTTCTGCAGATCATTTCCCATGCTGGCGCTTGACCTGTTGCTTCAGGGCATTGTTCAGGGGGCAATCTATGCGCTAATCGCGCTCGGCTTGACCCTGATCTATGGCTTGCTGCGTATCCTGCATGTCGCCCACGCGGCATTGTTTACCCTGGGAGGCTACATCGGGGTCATCGTTACTAATCAGACTGGAAGTCTTGCGCTTGCGCTCGTTCTCTCGATGGTACTTGTGGGTATACTCGGTATCGTGATTTATCGCGTTGCGTATAAGCCACTTCTGGGTAAGTCTCCGTTGGTGGCTCTGATTGCCTCTATTGGGCTTTTCATCGCCTTTGAGGAGGTTTTCCGAATTGTTTTTGGCAGTTATGGACTGTCTTTTGAGAATCCACCCCTTCGGACTCAGATAGATCTGGGAGGAGGATTACTGATCAGTCACTCGAGACTGCTCATCGTTGGAATGGCTGTTGCCATATTGGCGATCCTCGCGTGGCTTTCTACCCGAACGAGAACAGGAATCGCGTGGAAGGCCACCGTGACTGACCCGCAGATTGCGTCTTCTTTCGGTATCAATATCGAAAGAGTGCGCTACCTGAACTTTTTCATAGGATCAGCTCTGGCAGCAGCTGCTGGCGTGATGGTGGTCCTTTTAACCAATCTCGTCGAGCCGACGATGGGCGCTGTGGCGTCATACAAAGCCCTGGCTATCATCGTGCTGGGGGGGTTGGGAAGCGTTCGCGGAACGTTGGTGGCGGCTCTTGCTATCGGAATTGTTGAGTCCTTCGGCACCGTTTATGTCGGCCATATACTGGATCGTGACGCCCTTGCATTCGCTTTTCTCGTCGTCGCACTGATGGTCAGGCCGCAAGGCTTGTTTAAGGCGGACTAGGGGGTACGGTGGCTTACGAGATCATTCTCCTGACGACGATGGCGATCACAGTGTTATTCGCACTGTCATTGAATGTGATTACGGGCTTCTGCGGGCAGGTCAGTCTGGGCCATGCCGCGTTTTATGGGATCGGGGCGTATGCGGGGGCGATGCTGACAAAAGCAGGTTGGCCGCTTTTGGCCGCGCTTTTGCCCGCGGCTGGCCTTGCCGGGTTTATTGGGTTTTTGGTGGGATTAATGTCACTGCGAGTGCGGCATGATTTTCTTGCGATAACCACGATGGGAATCGCATTCCTTTTTGTCGGTATTGTGCGTAAGCAGGAATGGCTTGGTGGAGAAATCGGGATCTCAGGTATCCCCGCTGTCGCGTTCGGCCGAGAGGGATTACTGGTGGTCGCAGTGGCTTGTGCCGGAATTTTTGCGGCGGTAACGATTTACCTGAAACGCTCGTGGATGGGTTTTGCGTTTGACTCTATTGCTGATGATGAGGATACCGCCCGCATACTCGGGATAGATGTGCCGAGATTCAAGTTATGGGCATTCGTTATCGGAACATCAGGAGCGGGGATTGCTGGCGCGCTTTATGCACATCACGTGCGCTATATCGGGCCTGACAGTTTTGGATTTGTTGAATCCGTAACGGTGCTCGCGATGGTGATCATTGGGGGTATTGGGTCTGTTTGGGCCGTCGCGTTGGCAGCGGCTGTATTGTCAGTTCTGCCTCTGTGGTTCCAGTTTGTCGATGACTACAAACTTCTGATTTATGGCCTCCTGGTTTTTGCAGTGATGAGGTTTTCGCCGAATGGTATCGCGGGCGCGCTGCAGAACCTCAAGAGAAGACCAAGGTAGTCCCAACCGATGCTGCTAAAGGTCTCAGAAGTGACTGTCGAGTTTGGCGGTGTCACGGCGGTTGCAGATCTCTCGTTGGAGATTGGGCAAGGCGAACTGATTGGCATCATCGGCCCTAATGGCGCCGGAAAAACTACGCTCATGCGGGTGATTACGGGGATGGTCCGACCTACGTCCGGACGTGTCCTGTTAAGGGGATTGGACATAACGCACTGGACCATCGATCAGCGAGTGCGTTCAGGTCTTGCTCTCGCCCAACAGATCGTAAAGCCGTTGGCGACATTTACCCTTGCAGAGAACGTCGCATTGGCCTGCGGTTCTAGACGCATGGGTTCGCCTTGGCAAGCGATGACGACCATTGATCGAAACTTGGAGTTGGAGCGGGCTAGGGCGTTGCTCGAGATG
>JAERSQ010000018.1 GCA_016845525.1 Pseudomonadota bacterium | reverse complement strand
TACTGCCACTCCATTGTTTCAAGATGCTGGCACAGCTGCCCGGCGCTTCGAAATTCCTTCGCAATCAAAGTGCGTTTTAAGCCCCTGCAGATATCTTTTATCTCTTGTGGTTGGCGACGGTACCAGCGCACACCCCCAAGCGCATCGTAAAAGATACGAATGAGATCAAAGACATCGTGCTGGATGTTCTCGGCATTGGGCGCTCCCCAACTGAACATATCCAACAACTTGAGTTCAAACCCCAGCCCATGGCGCAGGACGATCACGTTGTCGGTGTGCAGATCCCCATGGTACTCGCCCTCGTTGTGGATCGCTTCGATACCCAAAGCAAGCGCGTGCAGCAAGTGCACGCCCTGGAAGGGATTTACACGCCGTCCTGGCTGGCGCTTCAGAAAATCGGACAGCAATTCGCCTTCGACAAATTCGGAGACCAGAAATGAAACCGGCAATCCGTTGAAATCAAAGGTATCCCGCGTGTGGTACTGAATCACCACCGGGCAGTGGCGCAGTTTGTGGAGCTTGCGAGCATAAAAGCGAAGCGCGCGGTTACCGGGATTGCGCCGGGGAAAAAAGATCTTTACGGTGCGTTCGATCCTTGTGCCAATCTCGCGCACAAGATAGACCTCTCCTTCCCAGCCGGACCCCAGGCGTGACACGACCTGGTATTTCCCGGCAAGATGACTGCCTGGGCTGAGTGCGAACGTACTGACGCGAGGCGACTTTGCTTTCACCAACAAGATCCCGAAATAACTACCCCAGGACGAGTTTCATCATTCTGTGATCGATACCCGCATCGAGAAAGACGTCTCCGTAGGCCATAAATCCCGCCCTTTCATAAAAAGAGACGGCGGCAAGCTGGGCACCCAGGCTGACTTCCTCGAACTTCAATTGTTTCGCCTCGGCTACCAACGCGTCCAAAAGATCCCGGCCGATGCCTTGCCCGCGCATTGACTGGCTAACCGCCATCCGGCCAATCTTGCCTGAATCCAGCATGCGGCCCGTTCCGATGAGCTTACCATCATCGGAAAAGGCTGCGGCGTGCCAGGCTGCAGCGTCTTCGCCGTCAAGCTCGAGTTCGACCGGGACACCCTGTTCTTCAACGAATACCGTGTGGCGAAGTGATGAAAGCGCCTCGCTGTAACGCGCCCAGTCCACAATCCGGATCTCAACACCCACCACCGCATTTCGCTCCAAGGGAGAAGCTCAGTTTCGAGGGGGATCTTCGTCTGAACCAAGCTCTTCGAACTCGGCCATCCCCTCGTCGAGCTCACGCTCAAGATCGTTGTCCTCGTCTGACTCCATCTCGTCATCTCTGGATCGTGGCTTTATCGAGCGCGAGAAATAAAGCCCCGCCTCGAACAGCAGCCAGACCGGAATCGCCAGCATGGTCTGCGAAAAGATGTCCGGCGGAGTCATCACCATACCGACAACAAATGCGCCAACAATAATGTAAGGCCGCTTAGTCGCCAACGATTCAGGGGTCGCCATACCCATCCGTACCATCAGCACGGTTGCCACCGGCACCTCAAAGGCTAGGCCGAAAGCAAAAAACAGTTTCAGTACGAAACTGAGGTACGCGTTTATATCTGTCATCACCAACACACCATCAGGCGCCGTACTGGTAAAGAACGCAAAGATCACTGGAAAGACAATAAAGTACGCAAAAAGGATGCCCAGATAAAACAGCAGGCTGCTCGAGACCAGCAGGGGAACCGTGAGGCGTTTTTCATGCTCGTACAGACCCGGAGCCACAAAGGCCCAGAGCTGATAGAGCAGATACGGCATCGCGACAGCCGTCGCAAAGGCAAAAGCAAACTTGAACGGCACGAAGAACGGGCCGTGCGGCTCGGTTGAGATCATCGAGTTGCCTTCCGGCAACGCGGACATCAAAGGTTGGGCCAGATACTCGTAAAGCGTGTTAGCAAAGGGTGCTGCCATGATGAACAGCACGAGCACGGCACCGCCAGCGCGCATCAATCGATCACGCAGCTCCAGCAGGTGCGACATGAAGGTCGCTCCCTGCATTTGTGTAGGGTTGGGGGATGGGGTCACCGGTCTTTACTGGTCAGCTGGTGCCAGTCTTTTCGCTCGCGTCTTCGCGAAGCGTTTTGGCCGACTCGTTGATCGAGTCGACAACATCAGTCATCGTATCGTCGTCTTTGATGGACTCCGTGGCTCGATTGAGGTCTTTACTGACATCGTCTTTGATGCTGTTCACTTCTTCGCCGAGCTTGCGCATATCCGCCAACTCGCTTTCACGAATCTCACGGTCTATATCGGACTTCACATCTGCGACCATCCGTCGGGCGCGTCCCACCCACATACCTGCGGTGCGCGCAGCACGCGGTAAGCGCTCGGGTCCCAAAACGACCAGAGCGATAGAGGCAATAATGACTATTTCCAAAAAGCCAATGTCAAACATGGCGCTACCCTTGGGGCAGGTCAGACTTTGGCGTTTTCTTTATCCGAATCCGAGTCAGCGTCTTCGGCGGATTCGGCGAGACTCTCCTGGCCGGCCTCGCCCTCGGTCTCGGATGACTCTTCGGCGCTCGCCCCATCTTTCATGGTGCTGCGAAATCCTTTTACGGCTCCGCCAAGATCTGTCCCGAGATTGCGTAATTTCTTGGTACCAAAAAGCAGCAGCACAATCACCAGAACGATGAGTAAC
>JAERSQ010000017.1 GCA_016845525.1 Pseudomonadota bacterium | reverse complement strand
GTCATGACTGCACAGAGCCCGGCGGCAGTCCGTTCGCCTGATAGCCAGGCGTCACGCGCCGCAAGAAGTGCTGGATAAATTTGCTGCGCCCGACTTTTCTCATCCTGGCTCAGCAGGACATTGCGGGATGACAGAGCCAGGCCTGAATCTTCCCGAACCGTAGGGCACACCACAATGCTGGGATAACCCATCTGTCGCGCGAGGTCGGTTACCACCAGAGTCTGTTGAAAGTCTTTTTCACCGAAATACACTCTCGAGACTCCCACAGTACGAAACAGTCGCTCCACGATGGTTCGGACACCGTCCAGATGCCCCGGCCGGAATTTTTCCTCAAGTCCCAAGCCATGCGGTCCTGCTGGAAGGATGTCGATCTTGCTGAGGTCAGAGACCTCAGGGAAAAATTGTTTGAGGTTGCCCATAAAGACCATGTCACATCCCTGGGCCTCAAGCAGTGCGAGATCAGACTCAGTATCCCGGGGATAGGTCTCGAAGTCCCTGCGATCTTCAAACTGCAGCGGATTAATGAAGATGCTGGCGCAGCATATGCTGTTCTCTGCTCGAGCCCGAGTCACCAGAGAAAGATGACCTTTGTGCAGTGCACCCATGGTGGGCACAAAGCCAAGGGTTTCGCCGCGGTGCCGCTGGTCAGCGCACCAACGCTCGGCATCAATAGGGGATTCAAGCTGCAGCATCACGGTAATCAGTATGACATGCTGCACTGCAACATGTCCATGTCTGGCGCCATAACCTTGCCGCGGAAGATCTGACGACGGACGCTACGAGGGCAATGCGTGCAGGCCCGTCCGATAGCGCTGTGCTTTCTTGAGATAACTCTCGACGTTGCTGCTGAGTTGCTCGACTTCTTCGTCGGTGAGTTCGCGGATTACTTTGGCGGGCGAGCCAAGGATCAGCGATCTTGCCGGGAAGCGTTTGCGTTCTGTCACCAGAGCATTGGCGCCTACGAGACTGCTTTCGCCAATCTCTGCGAAATCCAGAACCACAGCACCGTTGCCGATCAGTGCCTTGTCGCAGATCGTACATCCATGGACCACTACGCTGTGACCGATAGAGACGTCCTCGCCGATTGTCACCGGTACGCCCGCGTCCACATGGATCACCGTATTGTCCTGGATGTTGCTTCTGGCACCGACCGAGATCTGGTCGTTATCCCCCCGAAGCACTGCGCCAAACCAGACGCTGGAACGGGAACCTAGGCTGACGGACCCGATCACATCGGCGCTGGGGGCGACGTAAACGTCCTCTTCCAGCTGCGGGACCTGGTCTCCCAGTTGATAGATCACAGGAGTATCTCAGGACAGCCGGGTGATGGGAGCTTCACTATTGGATAGCACTCGCCCCCGGCCTAGCTGGCCGATGAGACCTGAGAGCCGGTCGAGCACTTTCTTCTTGATGGTGTATTCGACCTCAAAGATATCAGCGGTGTCGCGGAGGCTCATGAGATAGTCGTCGCTTGTGCGAATGTCATCGACCAGTTTGAGTTGATGCGCCTGGCTTCCGAGCCAATGTTCGCCTGTCGCGACGGCGTCAAGATCAACGATGGGTCGGCGGGCTTTAACGAAATCCTTAAAGAGCGTATGGGTCTGCTCTACCTCTTCTTTTACCTTGGCCCGCGCCCGGTCAGTGGTTTCCCCCAACATGCTGATTGTCCGTTTGTATTCCCCGGCGGAGATCTGCTCATAATCGATATCGTGCTTTTTCAGCAGGCGGTTGAAGTTGGGTATCTCCGCGACCACACCAATGGAACCAATCACGGCGAAAGGGGCCGCCAGTATGCGGTTTGCTACGCAAGCCATCAAATAGCCACCACTGGCTGCAACTTTGTCGACCGAGACCGTGACATCGACCCCAGCGTCACGAAGACGCATGATCTGGGAAGCGGCAAGACCATAGGCGTGGACCATGCCGCCGGCGCTCTCCAGCCTTACCAGCACTTCATCGCCCTCGCGTACCCCGAGCAGAATAGCTGTCACTTCCTCGCGCAGCAGGGCGACTTCGCTGGCACGGATGTCGCCATTGAAGTTCAGTACGAAAACCCGTTTCTTGGGCTTCTCTGGCGCATTCTTCTCAGACTTGGCCTGGGCTTTTCGTTCTTTCTTTTGCGCTTTTTCTCGTTTTTTTACGAGCGCCGGAGGCAGGGTTGCCATCTCGAGTGCGTCCGCCATATCCCTGAAGCGATCGTTGATCCGCTTAACGTCAATCTGTTCAGACGGGGCATGGCGATTGCGCATGGCGACGCCGACGACACTCAGCAGAATGCCGACAATCAGCAGAAAAAGCGTAAGGGCTTTTGCAAAAAACAGGCCGTATTCCGCCAAGTAGGCCATGGACTTTCCAGATCGAGTCTAAAGGGACGGCGAGTGTAGCATTGGGGGAGCGGTTTCGTGCTATGTTGCGCCGGCCGAAAAGTATCCAATAGAGTGCATCTGCCGAACATGGTGGAAAAACCCAGGAAATGGTACCGCGTCCGATGAACCCCAAGACAACAGATCTTTACCGTCAACTGTCTGACCAGGTGTCGGTCAGTTCCATCACGCATTGGCTCAAGGAGATGATTGCCATCCCGAGTGAAAACCCGATGGAGAGTGATGCTCGGCCGGGTCATCGCGAGCAGGAGATCGGCGAATACTATCTTCAGCAGATGCATGAATTGGGTTTGACGGTCACTTCCCGGGAGGCGGCGCCCGGCCGTCCGAACGTTTTCGGCGCGCGCGCCGGCAAGAAGGATCGACCGTCGCTGATGCTCTGTGGGCATCTGGATACGGTTCCCACCGAGGGCTATGACGATCCCTATACGCCTCACGAAAAAAACGGCCGGGTCTACGGTCGCGGATCCTGCGACATGAAAGCGGCTCTGGCTTGTTATCTTGAGGTGGCGCGTTTACTTCGGGACGCAGATGTCACTCTGTCCGGATCGCTCATTCTCTGCGGTGTGGCGGACGAGGAGTGGCAGATGATCGGCTCCCGCGAGATCGGGCGCAATGGCCCGTTTGCCGATCAATGCATCATTGGAGAGCCATCTGATTTGTCGGTGTGCCCCGCTCACAAAGGACAGTTTGGCTTGTTTATCCGCACGTTTGGCAAGGCCGTGCACTCCAGCATTCCGGAGCAGGGGGAGAATGCCATTGAACGCATGGCGCGGGTGGTCAATGCGCTCTCGGATTACAACGAGGAACTGGCATCCCGGGACCCACACCCGCTTTGTGGTCATGGGACTTACAGTCCCGGCGTGATCCGTGGCGGTGATCTGGCCAGCGCGGTGCCTGATTACTGTGAGTTGGAAATTGACCGCCGAGTGCTGCCAAGTGATGAAACTGAACAAGTGCGCCAGGATATTGCGGCCCGACTCGATCCGTTAAGGCAGGATGATCCCGGTTTTCGCTATGAACTCAGTGAGCCATCCTGGGATATCCCGGCCAATGACCTGCCCGTGGAATCGCCCGTGGTCCAGTCACTGCTCAGTGCATCGGCAGAACTGACAGGCCACCCCGAATCTGCGCGGTCCTTTCCCGGAGCGACAGATGCCCCGCATCTGAAGACGCCCGCCGTGGTCTGCGGGCCGGGTTCCTTATCCCAGGCGCATTCCATTGACGAGTTTGTTGAGATTGAGCAGTGTGTGCGCGCAACAAAGATGTATCTGCGTGCTGTAACGGATCTGGTTGCCTAGTAACTGTTATTCAAGAAACCGTTGTGCACGATAGGGCGTTGGATCGACGATGGGCTGCTCACGGTCGACAATCTGCTGGACCAGTTTCCCGGTAACGGCGCCAAGCGTCAGCCCCACATGCTGATGACCATAGGCGTAAACCACTGACGGATGTTTTGATGAGTGGCCGATAACCGGCAGGGCGTCGGGCAGTGTGGGCCGAAAGCCCAGCCACGTATCCCCACGCTGTTTCAGCGACGGCAGGGCACGGCGGGCAGCCTGCTCGATATAGTCAAGACGCTTTGGATTGGGTTTTGCATCGAGGCCTGCCAGTTCGACGGTGCCTGCTGCACGCAAGCCGCCCTCGACAGGGGAGAGGTAGAGTCCGGCGTCCGCGAGCCCCACCGGCCGTGATAGGGTCGAGAGGTTCTCCGGAAACATCACGTGGTACCCCCGTTCTGTGTCAAGCGGCAAACGGTCGAGTACCGGACCATCAATTCGAGTGGACCAGGCGCCAGCGGCAATGACGACGTGGTGGAACGTTCTTGAATTTCCAGAGAGCTGCACGTTGACCTGATCCAAGCCGGCAGACTCAATGCGGTCAACGCGATCCTGGATGACTTCACCACCGTCCCGTGCGAATTGATCGACAAGTCGCATGATCACCTGTTGCGGATCGCTCAGTTGAAATCCGTCGTTGTAAAGTATTCCGCCAGCAAAGATGGGAGCGAGCGCAGGTTCGAGTTCCGGCACCGCGTCAGCCTCAACTTCCGTGATCGACATGCCTTGTTCCCGTCGCCGGGTGATGTCGCCTTGCGCAGCCAAACGGGTATGGGCATCCGAATAAAGATATAGCGTCCCGTTGCGGCGGATGAACTCCGTCGCGCCTGCTGACTGGACCAGCGCGAGAGTCGTGTCTTCGGCGTGCCGAAGCAGTGCGCCCAACGCCGAGATGGTTTGGTCAACCCGCTCACGCCGACAATGGCGCAAAAACGAAAAAAGCCAGGGCAGCATTCGGAGCGCGTAGCCAGGCGAGATGGACAACGGTCGTTCCGAGCCAGACATCAGTGCCGGCAGGGATTTCAGCAACTTGGGATGGTTGACGGGGATGCAGGCGTAAGTGGCGATGGTCGCGGCGTTGCCATAACTCGTCTGACTGCCGGGCGGATGCGGATCGATCAGGGCAACTTTGTGGCCCGCACGTTGAAGATGCAGCGCACAGCAACTGCCGACCATGCCGGCTCCGATGACGAGTGTCTGTGCAGTGTCCATATCAAGATGCCGGGTCTAGAAAACCAAAGGTCGTGAAGGTACGATTATTGTTTAAAATATTGTAACAATTAGACGGCCGTCATCGATTTGTGCTGCCAGCCGTCAAAAAGCTGCGCTGGCCCTGCCTCCATCAGAGCCGCGCGCGAAGGGTGTTCGGACAAGAGTTCATGAGGAGGAATTGAAATGATCAAGAATTTGATTTGCGGCGCGTTTGCGCTGCTTGTTTGCGCCCTGCCGGGAACCAGTTTGGCAGACAGTGTGAAGATTGGTTTTGTGACCACACTGACGACCGGTGCAGCTGTGATTGGCAATGATATGCGCGACGCGGTTAATCTTGCTGTCGAGAATCTTAATGGCAAGATGGGTGATCTTGATATCGAAGTTATTTTTGCTGATGATGGGTTCAAGCCGGAAACCGGGAAGCAGGTGACCGATAAACTGGTTAAATCAGATGACGTCGATTTTGTAGCGGGATACATCTGGTCACATGTATTGCTGGCCTCTCAGAAGTCTGTGCTCAACGCGGACAAGTTTCTGGTCAGCGCCAATGCCGGACCGTCACAACTCGCGGGGAAACTCTGTCATCGCGATTTCTTTTCCACTTCCTGGCAGAACGACCAGACGCCAATGGCGATGGGCGCGGTCCTGAGCCAAAGAGGAATCAGCAAGCTCTATGTAATGGCACCCAATTATGCGGCTGGAAAAAATATGGTGGCGGGAGTCGAGCGTACCTTTAATGGTGAGATCGTTGGCAAGGATCTGACCAAGTGGGGCAAGGATGCGCAGCTGGATTTCTCAGCAGAACTCGCTAAAGCCAAAGCGTCCGGCGCGGATGCGCTCTTTGTTTTTTACCCGGGCAAAGCGGGTGGCGCCTTTATGAAGCAGTATGAGCAGGCCGGCCTTGCTGACAAGCTGCCTCTTTACACGGTGTTCACCGTTGACGCCATTTCACTGCCAAAACTGCAACAGGCCAATATGAAAGCGGTGCTCGGCTCTTTGACTACCGGTTTTTGGGGTCCTGGACTCAAGACGCCACAGAATGCACGTTTTGTCGAGGGATTTCTCAATAAATATGGGCGCTACCCCTCTTTTTATGCGGCGCAGTCCTACGACAGTATTTTCCTGATCAACAGCGCTGTTGAGGCCGTCGGCGGCAATCTGCAAGATCGCGACGGTATGCGTGCTGCGATGGAGAAGGCTGATTTTCCCTCTGTGCGCGGATCGTTCTCCTACGGCGCCAACCATTTCCCAATCCAGAATTTCTACCTGCTTGAAGTCGTCGCCGACGGCGACGGCAATTGGACCACGGAGATTCGCTCCACGGTTTTTGAAAATCACCAGGATGCCTACGTAGCAGATTGCCGTCTTTAAAGAGGGAAATCTTCGGTTCGCTGTTTTGAATTGCCGACCGCCACACTCTGGATTCTGGGTCCGGGGTGTGGTCAGCGTCTGCGAGGACCGGCGTCCGCGGTTGTTTTCGGTGTGGTGGTTGTCTGAAGTGTCGAGTGCAGTCTGATCATGGACGGCGCACTCATCATGATCCAGGTCCTGAACGGACTGCAGCTTGGCGTACTGCTTTTTCTGCTGGCCGCCGGATTGACGCTGGTTTTTGGCATCATGGACTTCATCAATCTTGCGCATGGTGCTTTCTACATGCTTGGCGCATTTATCTGTGCCACGCTGGCGTTGTGGCTCGATTCATTCCTGCTCGCGGTTTTGCTTGCGGTACCCATCACGTTCGGAATTGGGGTCGTGGTGGAACTGGGTATTGCCCGACAGTTGTATCAGGCAGATCATCTTGAGCAGATTCTGGCGACTTTTGGCCTGATCCTGATTGCCGACACACTGGTCCAGATGATTTGGGGTCCCGAAGGCTTGACCTTTGCACTTCCCGAGCTCCTCAATGGCCAAGTCCGGCTTTTTCATGACGTGGACTTTCCCGTCTACCGCATCCTGATTATCTCAGTGGGATTACTTGTTGCGTTGGCGCTCTACCTTGTCGTGAGTCATACCCGGATTGGTATGTTGATCCGGGCGGGGGCATCGAACCGACGCATGGTTGAGGCGCTGGGGGTGGATATCCGGATGCTGTTCACCCTGGTATTCGCAGCTGGCGCTGCCATGGCGGGGCTTGCCGGTCTGATGATTGCGCCGATTACGGAAGCGAGCATCGGTATGGGGAATGAAATCCTGATCGTGGCTTTTGTCGTCATCGTTATCGGCGGAATCGGATCTGTCCAGGGGGCGTTTTTTGGAGCAATGCTGGTGGGACTCATTGATACACTGGGCAGGTCGTTTCTCGATGATCTTTTAGGGCTCTTTTTATCGCACGAGGCAGCGGAAACGTCGGCGCCCGCCATCTCCGCGATGCTCATTTACATTCTGATGGCGGTGATCCTCACTTTTCGTCCCCAGGGCCTGTTTGGCTCCCGAACCTCGTGATGACGAAGCGGGGTTGGTGGTTCGGGGGTGTGATGGTCCTCGGCGCGCTCCTGCTGCCTTTTTGGGCGGAATATGCCCGCGAGCCCTTTGTCCTGGATGTCATTATCCGACTGATGATTCTCGCGATCGCAGCGAGCAGCCTGAACCTGATTCTGGGTTACAGCGGGATGGTCAGCCTTGGACACGCCGTCTTTATCGGTATAGGTGCTTATGCTGTCGGTATCCCCGCTTACTATGATCTCAATAACGGCTGGCTGCAGTTAGCAGTCGCGCTTGGGGCATCAGGATTATTTGGACTGCTGACAGGCCTTATTTGTCTTCGGACCCGAGGCGCCTACTTCATCATGATTACGTTGGCGTTTGCGCAGATGATGTACTTCATTTTTGTCAGTATCGAGGAATATGGAGGAGATGACGGACTCGTGATCTACGCGCGCAGCGAGATGGGCCTGGGTGTTGATCTGAACGACGACAACCAACTTTATTTTCTGGTGCTGATCTGCCTTCTGGCGGTAATGATGTTGGTGCACCGACTGACACGATCCGATTTTGGACAGGTCATCAAAAGTATCAAGATCAACGAAGTCCGGATGCAGGCTCTCGGTTATTCCACATTCCGTTACCGATTGGTGTGCTATGTCATCTCGGCGATGATATGCGGTCTCTCGGGCTGGCTATTGGGTAATTTCACTGGGTTCATCAGCCCCGAAATGATGGACTGGACCCGTTCAGGTGAGTTGATCGCAATGGTCCTTTTGGGAGGGGCGGCAACGGTTGTCGGGCCGCTGCTGGGGGCCGGCATCTTTATCGGAGTGGAGACGCTGCTCCCGGAGGTCACCCTTTACTGGCACTTGTATCTGGGCATCTTACTGATCATCGTGGCCAAATTCGGTCGCGGCGGTTTGCTGGGTTGGTGGACCCAGTGGTTTAGAGGTACGCGCTCATGAGCTACGCGTTGGAAGCTCACGGGATCAGCCGAAGTTTCGGCGGCATTCATGCGGTTGTCGATGTCGATCTTCGTCTGGCAAAGGGGGAAATCCGCGCGGTCATCGGTCCTAACGGTGCCGGCAAGACCACGCTCGTGGGGCTGCTCGCCGGCAGTCTGAAGGCAGACAACGGCGAGATTCACCTGGCGCAGCGTAATGCCACGCGACTGCCGGTCCATGAGCGTGTGAAACTGGGTCTTGGCAGGACTTTTCAGATCACCAGTCTATTTGGGACGCTTTCCGTTTTTGAAAATATCGCTATCGCGGTGCAAAGCTATCAGGGGCATTCCTTTCGTTTTTGGCGCCCCGCCAATCGTAAATCGGCGTTGATTGAAAGAGTTCAGGAGCTGGCTCGCGATATGGGTCTTGAACAGGACCTGCATACTCCGACAGAGACTTTGTCGCACGGCAAACATCGGCTGCTGGAACTCGCGATGGCGCTTGCCGCCTATCCGAGCATATTGCTTCTCGATGAACCGGCAGCCGGCCTTGGGATAGAGGAAACTCAGAACCTGATCGCTATTCTGGACCGCCTGAAGCAGGACGCCGCAATCCTGCTCGTGGAGCATGATATGGACGTGGTGTTTTCGGTTGCGGATGAGGTCACCGTCATGGTTGACGGCGCGATCATTGCGACCGGAAGCCCTGGCGATATCCGCAGTGACCAGCGGGCGCAGCAAGCCTACCTCGGTGAATCAGGGCCAGACCATGCTTAAGGTGCAGCACCTCGCCGCTTTTTACGGCAACAGCCAGGCACTTTTCGACGTAAATCTGTCTGTGGGCAAAGGACAGTTAGTCAGCCTTCTTGGCCGGAACGGGATGGGAAAAACAACCACGGTTAACTGCATCATGGGATTGTTGGCCTCGGCGCGAGGCGCGATCGAGTTTGGCCAAATCAGTCTTCTCGGTCGCCCAAGCTACCAGGTGGCTCAGTCCGGTATCGGAATCGTTCCGGAAGGGCGCGGGATCTTTCCCAATCTTACGGTGGATGAGCAATTGCGAGCGTTTGCGAGCAGACATGATTCCGGTCTCAAGATATGGACTAAGCCAGCCGTTCTTGAGCTGTTTCCGAACCTGGCCAAGCGGCGTACGAGTTTTGGCAACCAACTCTCGGGCGGCGAACAGCAGATGTTGGCGATCGGCCGGGCGTTGATGACAAATCCGGCTTTGCTCATTCTCGATGAAGCGACAGAAGGGCTTGCCCCCTTGGTGCGTCAGGAGATCTGGCAGTGCCTTGAGCAGCTGAAGCGCGAAGGCCTCTCTATTCTTGTTATCGACAAGAATGTCTCGGATATTGCCCGTATTGCCGATCAGCACTTCATTGTTGAGAAAGGACGAACCGTGTGGTCCGGCAGTTCAATCGAACTGCAGGCGGATCGGTCAATCAGCGCCCGCTACCTGGGTCTTTAAGGCTCACTCAGTCGGGGTTGACGATGGAAAGCCGTCGTGGGAGATCACGGGTGTCTCCGGAGCGCGACGCTATAATCCCCCGTTTCTTGCGGCCAAGCCATTGGTGCTTCCGCCAGTTTTATCGGAGTTTGGACTCTTGGTCTTGTCAGGCGAAATGGGATAACTGAGTTGAGAAAGTCCGTTCTTGTTGCGCTCGCGCTCGTTTTGATTGTGGGACTTTGGATTGGATCCGGCTTCTGGTCAGAGCACAAGGGTCCACCTCCCCAGACCAGTACCAGTACAGCGCCGTCGGCACCCGGGCAGCCGCCGTCTGTGCAGGTCCAGGCGCTACAGGCGAGCTCGGTTGCGCAGGTGCTGCATCTGATGGGGGTCACCGCCCCTAAGCGGCAGGTGGATGTGCCGGCCCAAACCAAGGGCACGGTTGCGGCACTGGAAGCGAGTACGGGTGCTTTGGTCGAAGAGGGTCAGTTATTGGCGCGTATCGATATGGGCGATCGCACATCGCGGTTACGGGAGGCACAAGCGCTTCTGGAACAGCGAGAGACCGAATATCAGGCCGCAACCCAACTTTCACGGAAGAATCTTCAGTCGGCAACGGAACTGACCCGCTCCCAGACCCTGCTGGACTCCGCAAAGGCGTCGCTGGAGGCCATTCGCCTTGATATCCGCAGAACCGAAGTGAGAGCCCCTTTCGCCGGGGTGGTCGAGCAGCGTTTTGTCCAGCTGGGCGATTACCTTGATATCGGCCATAAAGCGTTCAGATTGCTGGATCTGTCGAAATTGAAAGTAAAGGGACAGGTTGCGGAGCGCGAGGTGTCCCGGGTGCGACTCGGTATGCCCGCTGATTTAGCTTTTATTGACGGCCAGCGTCTTCGCGGGGAGATCACTTTTATCTCGCGTGCCAGTGACAGCGCCACCCGTACCTTTATGGTCGAAGTGACAGCAGATAATCCGGGGCTGTCCATATCGGCAGGGATGACAGCCAAGATCAGCCTGAAGCTCGGTGACCGCAGGGGGCATCGTCTCAGTCCCGCTGTACTGACTCTCGACGATGAGGGACGCGTCGGGGTCAAAGTCATTGACGACAATGCGACGGTGCGCTTTATACCGGTCGAGCTGATCGCCGACAGTCCCGAAGGCATGTGGCTCGGCGGTTTGCCCGAGAGGGTCGAACTCATTACCGTGGGCCATGAGTTTGTATCGGCCGGACAGCGTGTGACCGTAAGCCGTGGCGTGCAATAGCACGCGCTGACCACGATGTCGCTTATCAGCACCGCATTCGGGTACTCACGAACCGTTCTTGCGGTTCTGCTTTTTATCCTGATCGCGGGGTCGATTGCCTATCAGGATATCCCCAAGGAGTCCGAGCCGGATATCGATATTCCGATCATCTATGTCACGATGAGTCATGACGGTATCTCGCCCGAAGATGCCGAACGCCTTTTGATCCGACCTATGGAGCAGGAACTCAAGTCGATTGAGGGGATCAAGGAAATGCGTTCCACCGGCTACGAGGGCGGGGCTAACGTCCTCCTGGAGTTTGATGCCGGTTTTGATTCTGACGCAGCACTAAGAGATGTTCGCGAGGGTGTTGATCTTGCCAAGGGTAATCTCCCTATGGCGACTGATGATCCGGAAGTACATGAGGTTAATTTCAGCCTATTTCCCGTCGTGGTGGTCATTCTCTCCGGTGATGCCCCTGACCGTGCGCTATATCGGATTGCCAGGGACCTCAAGGATGAAATTGAAGGCATTGCAGAGGTGCTGGAGGTCAACATCGCCGGTAATCGGAGCGAAGTCGTCGAGGTGATTGTCGATCCGCTGAGACTTGAGAGCTATGGTCTGGATCCGGCACTCGCGGCGGCGACGGTGAAGAGTTCCAACATGCTCGTTGCAGCCGGTGTTCAGGATACCGGAAAAGGCCGATTTTCAATCAAGGTGCCCGGTCTTTTTGAGAGTATTCGGGATATCGCCGATCTGCCTGTGTTGGTGGATGGTGACGCCGTCGTACGGGTGCGTGATATCGCGGAGGTTCGAAGAACGTTTCGGGATCCAACGAGTTTCGCCCGGGTGAACGGAAAGACCGCGGTTGCGCTCGAAGTATCCAAACGCACCGGTGAAAACGTAATCGAGACCATTGAGCAGGTACGAGCGGTGGTTGAGGGGAAGCAGGCGCAATGGCCCCAGACTCTGCGTGAGACAGTGGAAGTCAGTTACTCGCAGGACCGCTCGGATCAGATCCGGACCATGCTGAATGAACTTCAAAACAGCGTCATCAGCGCCGTCCTGCTCGTTATGGTTGTGGTGATCTCTGCATTGGGTGTGCGCAGCGGTCTTCTGGTGGGGATCGCAATTCCGGGATCATTCTTGGCGGCGCTGCTAACGCTCTTTTTGATCGATGTCTCGCTCAATATTGTTGTCCTTTTCAGCCTGATTTTGGCCGTGGGGATGCTGGTGGACGGCGCCATTGTGGTGACGGAATTTGCCGAGCGGAAACTGAGCGAAGGCGTCCCAAGACATCGGGCCTACCTGCAAGCCTCGGGACGGATGGCAGCGCCGATCATTGCCTCGACCGCGACGACGCTGGCCGCGTTTTTGCCGCTGGTGTTCTGGCCCGGCGTGGTGGGTGAGTTCATGAAATATCTTCCCATGACCGTGCTCATTACACTTACCGCCTCTTTGCTGATGGCGCTTATCTTCGTGCCGACCATCGGCGCCTTGATCGGCAAAAAAAGCGCTATCAGCGACCGTGCTTTAAAGACGCTTCTTGCAGGTGAGCAGGGTGACCTGGATAGCGTGGATGGTTTTACCGGCCGTTATCTGCGGTTCCTGAATAGTGCAGTCAAGCGGCCGGGGGCTGTATTGCTGGCGTCAGTGGGGTCTCTCATCGGTGTGTTTTTGCTTTATGGAACAATTGGCCCGGGAGTGGAGTTCTTTCCCGACGTAGAGCCCGACAACGCTCAGATTCAGGTGCGGGCCCGAGGCAATCTTTCAATTTCTGAGCAGGATCAAATGATGCGCGCGGTGGAGCAGCGCGTCCTGGACGTTGGAGGCATCCGAACCTTCTATACCCACGTTGGTTCAGACAAGAATAACGAGGAAGCCGAGGATATTGTGGGCTCGGTGTCGCTTGAGTTTTCCGACTGGCGGTTGCGACCGCGCGTTAGCGAGATCTTCGATACTCTCGACCAAAGACTGCAGGATATCTCTGGCGTCATTATCGATCTTCGAAAAGAAGAGGGCGGGCCTCCGGTAGGTAAGCCTCTGCAGTTGCAGCTCTCTTCCATCTATCCGGAAATGCTGGATGACGCCGCAGCCGAAGTCAGAGCGCAGTTCGATGAAATGGCTGGTCTCAACAGTATCGAGGACTCCCGTCCGCTGCCCGGCATTGACTGGACGCTCGCCGTAGATCGCGCTCAGGCAGCGAAATACGGTATCGATATCAGTGGAATCGGCAACATGATCCAGATGACGACCGGGGGGTACAAGCTTGGCGAATATCGTCCGGATGACAGTGAGGACGAGATCGATATCCGGGTGCGTTTCCCGACGATCGACAGGACGGTGACCGGTCTTAACGCCGTCAGGATCAATACGGCGTCGGGCGCGGTGCCGGTGTCAAACTTCGTCAAGCGCGAGGCACGCCAAAAAACGGGTATGGTCAAGCGTGTCGATGGTCTGCGTGTCATGACTGTAAAGGCAGACGTCGATGACGGCGTATTGGCAGATGACAAATTGCGTGAACTGCAGCGCTGGCTGGACCAGAATCCTCTTGATGACCGGATTCGCGTCGATTTCAAAGGTGAAGACGAAGAACAGGCAAAGGCCCAGGCCTTTCTGGGCAAGGCATTTCTCGTCGCCCTGTTTCTCATGGCGCTGATACTGGTCACGCAGTTCAACAGTTTTTATCAGGCTGCGCTTATCCTGTTCGCTGTTGTCATGTCTACGGTCGGGGTGTTGATTGGCCTGATTGCGACGCAGTCGCCTTTCGGCATCGTTATGAATGGAATCGGTGTGATCGCCCTGGCTGGTATCGTGGTGAATAACAATATCGTACTCATCGATACTTATGCGCGTCTTCGGAAGACCATTAGCGATCCGGTTGAGGCGGTTCTGCGTACCGGGGTACAGCGTTTACGTCCTGTGCTGTTGACCACCGCCACGACGGTGCTGGGTCTGATGCCGATGGTGTTTGGAATCAATATCGACTTTGTGACTCGGGAAGTCACGCAGGGCGCACCATCGACACAGTGGTGGACGCAACTGTCGACATCGATTGTCTTCGGGCTGAGTTTCGCGACGATTCTGACTCTGGTGGTGACGCCCAGTGCGCTCGTACTGCAGGAAAAGGTCTCGGCCCGATGGAGTCGCAGGCGTCGGGCGCAGACCGCGTCTGCCTGATCTGATGACCTGGCGGGTTTACCCGCTATTTCGACTTGGCCCGCGCCCAGGAGTCCCGCAACGCAGTGGTGCGGTTGAACACTCTCATGGCGTCGGTGCTGTCCCGGTCCACACAGAAGTACCCCAAACGTTCAAACTGAAAGACCGAACCCGAAGCCGCTGTTGCCAGACTCGGCTCAGCCTGAACGTTGTCCAGCGTTGTGAGTGAGGTTTCGTTGAGCGCGCTTTTCAGATCATCTTCTGATGAAACGCGCGGTTCCGGATCTATGAACAGGGGTTCGTAAAGTCTGACCTGCGCCCGCACACTGTGCCGGGCCGATACCCAGTGAATGGTCCCTTTCACCTTGCGTCCGTCCGGCGCATTGCCGCCCCGTGTCTCGGGATCATAGGTGCAGCGGACTTCAATAATCTCGCCCGAGGCATCTTTGATCACCTCGGTGCAGGTGACCAGATAGGCATAGCGAAGTCTGACTTCCCGTCCTGGCGCGAGCCGAAAAAACTTCTTCGGCGGGTCTTCCAGAAAATCATCCTGTTCGATGTAGAGTTCCCGGCAGAATGGCAGCGAACGGGTCCCCATGGACTCATCTCCCGGGTGATTGAGCGCTGTGAGTTGTTCTTCGTGATCCTCAGGATAGTTTTCAATAACCACCTTGAGCGGGCGGGTGACGGCGAATGCCCGGGGTGTGCCGGGATCGAGCGCTTCACGAACACAGTTTTCCAGAACGCTGAGTTCGACATTCTGCTGGTTGCGGGTTACGCCAATACGGGTGCAGAAGTCCACCAGCGCCTCGGGAGGGTAACCTCTCCGCCGCATTCCGGACAAAGTCGGCATGCGCGGATCATCCCAACTCTCCACCACGTTCTGCTTTACCAGGATGGTGAGGAGCCGCTTGCTCACCACCGTGTACTCCAGCGATAGCCGGGAAAACTCTGTCTGATAAGGACGGCTTGGGGTGGTGACGTGCTCCAGAACCCAGTCGTACAGGGCCCGGTTATCTTCAAACTCGAGCGTACACAGGGAATGCGTCACGCCTTCAAGCGCATCAGACAAGGGGTGAGTGAAATCGTACATGGGGTAGATACACCAGGCATCGCCCGTGTTGTGATGCGTCTGATAGCGAATCCGGTACAGAGTGGGATCCCGGAGGTGCAGATTCGGCGAGGCCATGTCGATTCGCGCTCGAAGCACCCGGCTTCCTTCCGGGAATGCACCAGCGCGCATCTTTTCGAACAGTTCGCGGTTCTCATCACAACTTCGATCACGAAACGGACTATTCACACCGGGCGCTGTCAATGTACCCCGTGTGTTTCGGATCTCATCGGCATTGAGATCGCATACGTAGGCATGTCCTGAGTCGATCAATTCAATCGCAAACCCGTAGAGTTGTTCGAAATAGTCTGAGGCGTGATACAGGCGTTCTTTCCAATCAAAGCCGAGCCAGCGGACATCGGACTTGATGGCTTCAACAAATTCGGGGCTCTCCCGATCGGGATTGGTATCATCAAACCGCAGAGCGCAACGCCCCTTAAAGTCTCGAGCAAGGCCAAAGTTGAGGCAGATCGACTTCGCATGCCCAATATGGAGGTACCCGTTGGGTTCCGGAGGAAAACGGGTCGTAATGCCCTGCGGGTAGCGGCCGGCCTCGAGGTCGGCGGCCACGAGCTGGCGGATGAAGTGAGTTGGCGGTGGCTGGTCAGACATGGTCTGGCAATGGCCCGGACGGGGAAGGCCAGGTGGTGATCAGGGGTGAACTTTCTCGCGCTAGCGAAATTTGCGGATACCTTTGCGCGGTATGAGTACGGTCAACGGATCAGGTGCCGGTTTTCGACACCTGATCCGACGGCAGATCGAAGATTACCAGTTGGCCGGTGTGGACAGCGTTGAGGACTGGCTGCCGAAATAGGCCGAAAGATCTTCAATATCTGAATCACTCAGAGCTGATGCAAAACCTTTCATAACCGCATTATTACGGGCACCGGACTTATATCCGGCAAGGGCGTGTGCAAGGAAATCCGGATACTGTCCTGCCAGAATCGGGTATTGTGGCGTAATGGGCTTTCCGCCCCCTGCGCCATGGCAGGAAGTACAGACCTGGGCCTTGGCTTCACCCGCTTTGGCATCACCGTCGCCCAGTTCGCTCGTTGCCGGTGCATCAAGGCTGCTTAGGTACGCGGCGATATTCGTAATCTCCGCATCGCTCAGCGCCCCCGCCTGGGCCTGCATGGTTGGGTGGACGCGCTCGCCACTCTGGTAGGCTTTAAGCGCCAGGGCAAGGTATTCCGCCTGCTGCCCTCCCAATTTTGGAATCCGGAATGTCGGGTAGGCGTTGCGCATGCCCGGAGCGCCGTGACAGCCCATACAGGTGGCTGCCGCTGCCTTTCCTGCCGGGATGTCCCCCGCTGCGAAACCCGCAAAAGAGGTGAATGCCATGGTCAGTCCGGCAGTGATCGATAGCAAGAATTTCATTACGGTGCATCTCAAAAAATTGTGGAGGCGCAACTTTAGGCAACCGGCCCAAACGTTGCAACAATTTGACCCAAGAAAATGATCTTTAGCGTCTATTTTCGACGTTTCAGGTAAATCGTGAGCTCTTTCAGGCCGCTGGGGTGGCTAATCGTCCGATCCCGACGCTTTGGCCACGCCCAGTGCGTCTCGGGAAATAGTGACTCTATGGTTTCCAGGGGGCAGTGCCAGGGTGGACCGCCCTCGCGGTGAGTCTGCATAAAGGCGCCGATCAGAATTCCACCTGGTCGCAGCCAGCGGTGCAGTCGATTGGCGTAATCGGGCCACGTAGATGGGTCCAGGGCGCACAGCGCTGTCTGTTCATAAATGACATCAAAAGGTGCATCTGCGTCCCAGACGAAGAGGTCAGCTGCGACAACGCAAGCCTGAACATCCTGGGTATTGAGGATGTGTTTCAGATTGGCAACGGCGCTGGGGGCAAAATCCACTCCCGTGACGTCATAACCCCGCCCGGCCAGTTCTGCAATCTCGTAACCGCGCCCGCAGGCCGGTATCAACACTCGTGCCGGCGGTGGCGGCATCTCGGCGAGTCCGAGGGCCAATGCAGGACTGGGTTCGCCCCGATCCCAGGCGGTTCTTCCTTCCAGATAGCGCTTTTCCCAGCGCGCTTGTTGATTTGCGTCGGATAACATGATAACCATGAACTTGTAATTATTTCGAAGAACAGGATTTTACCGATGCGCTGATAAATTCTTGGGGGCAGCAGTTTGCGGAATAAGCAAACGCCGCCTTCAAGGTATCTGGGAAACCAGAAGGAGGACCGAGATGACTCATCAAACCGCCGAGATTCGGAATGTGGCACTCACCGGCCACGCCAGTGCCGGCAAGACAACGCTGTTGGAACAGATGCTGGTTACCGCCGGTGCGATCAGATCCGCCGGAGCCGTTGAGAAAGGCTCCACCGTCAGTGACTGGGATGACCTTGAGAAGAAGCACGGCCATTCTCTTGCTTCCTCACTCGCAGGTTTTGACTACCAAGGCACCCATATCAATCTGCTAGATACCCCGGGCTATCCGGATTTTGTCGGAGCTGCGCTCAGCGTTCTGCCAGCCGTCGAAACGGTGGCGGTTGTCATCAATGCCCAGCAGGGCATCCAAAGCACCTGCCGGCGAATGATGGCCTGGGCAGAAGATCAGGACCAGTGCCGGATGGTCGTCATCAATCATATTGATAATCCAGAGATTGATCTTGAGTCCATCTATATCGAGGTTCAGGACGCTTTCGGCAAGGAATGTCTCGCGGTTAATTTGCCCTCGGCAGACGGCTCGCGTGTGATCGACTGCTTCTTCAAGGCTGAAGGGGATCCCGCCTTTTCCTCTGCTGAAGAGGCGCATACCGAGATCGTGGACCAAACGGTCGAAGTCGATGAAGCATTAATGGCGACCTATCTTGATCAGGGCGCAGTAGGGGCCGATCAGTTACATGATGCTTTTGAACAGGCGATGCGTGAGGGTCATCTGATTCCAGTGTGTTTTGTTTCTGCGACGACCGGGGTCGGCGTTGGAGAGTTACTGGACTTCATGGCGCGGCTTTTGCCCAATCCTGCCGAGGGTAATCCTCCGCACTTTATGAATGGCTTTGGAGAGGCGGAGCGGCCTGTTGAGGTCAACCCAGACTCCGAGGCGCACGTGCTCGCGCATGTTTTCAAAGTGTCATTCGATCCGTTTGTGGGTCGCCAGGCATT
Organism: Pseudomonadota bacterium; assembly: GCA_016845525.1. Taxonomy (GTDB): domain Bacteria; phylum Pseudomonadota; class Gammaproteobacteria; order Arenicellales; family UBA868; genus UBA868. The sequence goes on along the minus strand of JAERSQ010000017.1, from coordinate 23,031 downwards.
GATTCGGCTGCATCAGGGAACCATCCGGAAAGATATGCAGTTGTTTGTGGGTGACGCAAGAAAGCCGGTAAAGCTGAATAACCTGGCAGCCCCGCTCGGAAAAGAGCATACCGATCAGAGCACGGCCGTACCGGGTGATATCCTGCTGGTGTCGAAACTGGACAGTTTGAACTATGACGATGTACTGCACGACTCGCATGATGAAGACCTGATACATCTCAGGCCACTGCAGTTGCCCGAGCCCATGGCCGGCGTGTCGATTACGCCGAGCAGCCGAGGCGATGAACAAAAGATTGCGGATGTCTTATCCCGGCTGACTGCCTCGGATCCGTGTCTTCGGGTGGAGCGGGATCCAGTGGCAAATGAGACCGTGCTGAGAGGTGCAGGAGAGCTTCATCTGCGCATTGCGATAGAGCGGATGGCAGAGCAATACAGTCTTGAGGTGACAACGGGTACGCCGTCAATACCTTATCGTGAGTCGATCGGAAAGAAGGCCAAGGGTCACTGCCGCCACAAGAAACAGACCGGCGGGGCGGGCCAGTTCGGCGAGGTCTTTCTCGAGGTAGAGCCGCTTGCCCGAGGGACGGGCTTTGAATTTGTCAACAAGATTGTTGGCGGGGTGATCCCTTCTCAATTCATTCCAGCCGTCGAAAAAGGAGTCCAGAGTGTGCTTGAACACGGCGCTATCGCAGGATTTCCGCTTCAGGATGTTCGGGTCAGCGTCTATGACGGCAAGCATCATCCGGTGGATTCCAAGGAAGTCGCTTTTGTGAATGCAGGCCGCAAAGCATTTCTTGATGCGGTCTCAAGCGCTAAGCCGCTTGTGTTGGAGCCCATGGTCGATCTTGAGATTGCTGTGCCGGCAGACAACATGGGTGATATCACCGGTGATCTGTCCTCGCGCCGCGGCCGCGTGGTGAGTACCGATGCCGTCAGTGGCGGGCGGATGATCATAAGCGGTCAGGCGCCGCTGGCGGAGATGGGGGATTACCAGTCGAGACTGAAGTCGGTCACGGGCGGTGAGGGCAGTTATAGCATGGAGTTTGCAGGTTATGAGCCGGCTCCTGCTGCTGTTCAGAAATCACTGATGGCTTCTTTCGAGCACCCTGAAGACGAGTAGAGCCGACCCGTTGACCGTTGGCGGTGATATACTGCGCGGCGCTTTGCGCCACAGGGGAGTGGCGCAGATAACCAGCCAAAACTCACCGTGCAAACAGTCAAAACCGACGATGTCCGCATCGTCGATATCCAGGCCGTGGCGGATCCCGCCACCATCATTGCTGAGATGCCGCTGTCGGCTGACGCGGCCGGGCTCGTAACGGCAACGCGCCGCGATATTCATGAAGTCCTGAACGGAAGCGACGACCGCTTGATCGTGGTTACGGGACCATGCTCGATTCATGATCCTGATGCCGCGATAGCGTACGCACAGAAGCTGCTGCCGATGCGTGAGGAATACCGCCAAGATCTGATTTTGGTGATGCGGGTGTACTTCGAAAAGCCCCGTACGACCGTAGGCTGGAAAGGGCTGATTAACGATCCTGATCTGGATGAATCCTTTGATATTAATAAAGGTCTGCGCACCGCTCGGCAACTGCTGCTGGCGATAAATGGTCTGGGTGTCCCGGCGGGAACCGAATACCTTGATTTACTGTCTCCGCAATACCTGGCTGACCTGGTCAGTTGGGGAGCGATCGGTGCCCGCACCACCGAGAGCCAACTGCACCGGGAGATGGCTTCGGGACTTTCCTGTCCAGTCGGATTCAAGAATGGCACCGATGGCAATCTCAAGATAGCGGTCGACGCGGTTGGAGCGGCGCAGCATCCCCATCATTTCCTGACGATTACCAAAAACGGCAACTCGGCGATTCTGACCACCGCGGGTAACGAGGATAGTCATGTAATTCTGCGAGGCGGACGTGAACCCAACTATGATGCCCAGAGCATCGCATCGGCAGCGTCCCTGATGAGTGATGCCGGGTTGGCTCCCCGTCTGCTGGTCGACTGCAGTCACGCCAACAGCGGCAAAGATCCGCAGCGGCAGCCGCAGGTCATCCGCTCCGTCTGTGAGCAGCTTGAGGGCGGCGAACGACGATTGATGGGAGTCATGATCGAAAGCCACTTGGTCGGAGGCCGCCAGGATATCGTCCCAGGACAAGCGCTGACTTATGGTCAGAGCATCACAGACAGTTGCATCGCCTGGGATGAGACAGCACCTCTGATTGCCCAACTGGCTGAGGCGGTGCGCAAGCGCCGCTCAAGGTCCGTCGAATAAGCCGAGTTTACCGCTCCGCCTGAAGATGCATCTTCGATGCCTTCTCTTATGGCGTAATCAAAAGAATTTGGCCTTTTTCTGAAAGACAAAATGATATGGTGCTGGTCGTCGGTGGCCAGATGCAGAGCACTGCCCCGTTGAACTATAGAACCCAAGGCTGAGAGCCTGGTCCGCCTCGATTCGGAGAGAAGAAAATGATCAAACCCCATGGCAGTGATTCCCTGATGCCGTTGCTCGTTGACGACCCAGCCCGCCGTGAGGCGCTACAGAAGGAAGCGACGGATCTGCCCTCCATGCTGCTGAGTTCAGCAGCCGCCGCGAATGCCGTCATGCTGGGTGCGGGTTATTTCACACCGCTGCAGGGATTTATGAACAAGGCGGATGCTCTGGCTGTCGCCGAGCATATGCAAACCGGTAGTGGTCTTTTCTGGCCGGTGCCGGTGATTAATCTCACGGCCGACGGTGGCGGTATTTTGCCCGGATCACGAATTGCTCTGCGAGATCCGAATGTGACAGGGCATCCCGTCATCGCAATTCAGGATGTCGAGGCGGTTGAGACGCTCAGTGACGAAGACGTGGACTTTATGGCGCAGCAGGTATACCGCACCAATGACGAGGCGCATCCCGGTGTTGCGACTTTTGCGTCGCTTGGGCGAATACTGGTGTCTGGCCCGATCGAAGTGCTGAACCTCAGTTACTTTGAAACGGATTTTCCAGATACTTTTCGGACCGCGGTCGAGATCCGCTCTGAGATTGAAAAGCGCGGATGGCAGCGGGTAGTGGCGTTCCAGACCCGAAACCCGATGCATCGTGCCCATGAAGAGTTATGCAAGATGGCACTTGAGGCGGTTGATGCTGATGGTATTTTGATTCACATGCTTCTGGGGAAGCTCAAGCCGGGAGATATCCCGGCAGATGTTCGGGATGCGGCAATCCGGAAGATGGTCGAGCTGTACTTCCCGCCCAACTCCGTGATGATTACGGGTTACGGTTTCGACATGCTTTATGCGGGCCCGCGTGAGGCAGTGCTGCATGCGTTGTTCCGTCAGAATGCGGGTTGTACACATCTTATTGTTGGCCGGGATCACGCGGGAGTAGGGGATTACTACGGCGCCTTTGACGCCCAGACGATCTTTGATGAGTCGGTGCCGGACGGTGCGATGGAAATCGAGATCTTCAGAGCCGATCACACGGCCTATTCAAAAAAACTCAATAAGGTGGTCATGATGCGCGATGCGCCGGATCATGGGAAAGAGGATTTCGTGCTGTTATCCGGGACCCGCGTGCGCGAGATGCTGGGGGCCGGCGAGGATTTGCCCGTGGAGTTCGCCCGTCCGGAGGTGGCCCGTATTCTGATGGACCACTATGCCCAGGAGACGGCAAACAACGCCTGATCGAAACAGGGCAGTCTCTCGGTGCCGCAACGATCCCGGACGCCATGGCGCCCGGAAAGAATGCCGGATTACAGGCCGTCGAACTGGTCTGCAGGGATACTTTCGTGTTCCAGCATTACCGGGATATTGTCATCGATACGGTATATCCGCTGACCGTTCTCGGTGATCAGCCCCTCTGAGAGGGTCTCGGTAACGCTTTCATTCCCGGCGTTGGTGATGTCGCCGCCGGCAATCTTCTGATTGACTTGCTCCAGTTGGGCGGCGTTCAGGGCCCTGAGCGACTGCTTGCTCACTGGGCAACACAGAATCTCAAGCAGTTGTCGGTCTATCGGCATAGAGGATACCCGTCCTTTCTCTGGCGATTTCTCAAGATGCGCCTGAGTATACTGTGAGGCCTCTTCGGGCGGGAATTGCCCGGCACCGATTTATTCGCAAGGAACTGATCATCATGGCCTCTGGATCGCGCCGTGCCGTTGTGACCGCAATTGTAGGCAATGGCACCCTGACTGTACTGAAGTTCGCCGTCGCGTTGCCGACGCAGTCCGCAGCGCTAATGAACGAAGCCGTACATAGCCTGATGGATACGTTGAATCAGATCTTTCTGCTAATCGGTCTTGTTCAGGGCGAACGCCGCGCCGATGCCCGTTACGCATTTGGCCATGGGCAAAAGAAATATCTCTGGAACCTGTGGAGCGCCATCGGACTGTTTTCCATCGGCTGCGGTCTCGGGTTGGCGCACGCCTGGCACGCCTGGCATGAACTCGGTGAGATAACTGCCCGACCAGAGTTCATGCTTGGCAGTGTCCGGATCGATCTGGTGTGGCTGGCCGGGTTGGTTCTGCTCGTGGCGCTGGTCGTTGAAGCCTACGTCCTCAAGATCGCCTGGCTTGAATTTCGCCGGCGTGCCCGCGAAGAGGGGATCTCTACTTGGCAGAAGCTCTTTCGGCCGACAGATCCAACCCTGTTGGCCGTGGTGCTGGAGGATGCCATTGCCGTGGTCGGCGTACTGCTGGCCGGGTGTGGTATTGCGCTGACGCGCCTGACCGGCAATGGTATGTGGGATGTCGGCTTTTCAATAGCGATCGCGTTGATGCTTGGTGTCACCGCCATTATTCTCGGGGCGATCAATATGCGGTTGCTGACCGATGTTCGTGATCGGGAAGCAGAAGCAATCTTTGATACTATCGCCAAGGCGCATCGCGAGATTGAGCGGTACCACGACCTTCGCAGTGTCGTCGTCGATGAAGCCAATACCGTACTGGTCGCTGAGGTAGAACTGCGCGAAGAGGCGGTGCTGGCTGGACTCCGACCGGAGATCGCTCAGCACGAAGCCGCCTTACTGTCAGCCTTGCCCCAGGCACGCCGGGACGATGCGGAACTGCGGGAGTACATCGCCGACAGAGCCGCTGTACAGGCAACGCTGGAGCGTACCGAAACACTGATTGACGAGCTTGAGCAACTGATGCGGGAGCGGTGCCCACGGGTCTCGCATATCACCATTGAAGTAGAAGGCATCACACCGCAGGCTGTGGTCGATGTGCCTGACGAAACACCACAACAGGAATCCTGAATGAAGATAAAGAAGTCATTTTTACCCTCGCTGGGGTTGGTAATGGCCCTGATACCGGCGGGAATCAGTGCCGAGGACGCCGTGCCGGAGAGCGCGAGTGAACAGTTCAGTTATGCCTTGGGTTTTCAGATCGGAACCCAGATTGCACGGCAGATGATGGCCGAAGGTCTTGATCTTGATCCGGGTTACCTGGCGCAGGCAATCGAGGATGTGTTGTCCGGAGCGCCTCCCGCAATGACACAGGCCGAGATGGATGCCGCGATTACGGCAATTCAGCAGCAGTCTCAGGAGAAAAGTATGGAAAAGGTAAAGGCCGCGGAACAGGCCGGGCAGGAGTACCGACAGACCTATCAGAGCCAGGAGGGCGTCAGTGAGACCGAGAGCGGCATTCTGTATCGGGTGTTGACGCCGGGGACAGGCGGGCAGCCCAAGATCGATGACACGGTGGTGGTGCACTACCGCGGCACGCTCGTGGATGGGACCGAATTCGACAGTTCCATCCGACGCGGCCAACCGGCGACCTTCAGCCTCGGAGGCATCATTCCCGGGTGGCAGGAAGCCCTGCAGTTGATGCGCGAAGGGGCCCGCTGGGAAGTGGTCATCCCGCCTCAACTCGCTTATGGTGAGACAGGCGCAGGCGGAGCCATCGGTCCTCAGGAAACACTGATATTTGAGATTGAACTGATTGAAGTCAAGTAACGGCGTATTACTCAGGGCGCCCGGCAATGCCGATGATAGGCCTCGTTTGAATTCCCATTTTCTTTGTGCGATATTGACCCTGCGGTAAATAAAGTCATCAGGCTGCGACGCTCGCCAACCCGAGGCGTGCGTCCTGGCCGATGGACTCACCAATTAAGGAGGTAAATAAGGATGAGATTCAAACTTTCACTGCTTGGGTTGGCGGCGAGTGTGATGCTGTTGCCGGGAACTGTTCTCGCAGCCTGCGAAACCATTACGTTGGGATCGGCCATTTCGCTGACCGGCAAGTACGCCACTAACGGCATGCATGCCAAAAACGGTTATGAATTCGCGATCCAGAAAATCAAGGATGCCGGTGGCGTCAAGTTCGGCGGCAAGTGCTACAACTTTAACGTTATCTATTACGATGATGAGTCCAAGGGCGATCGTGCTGCCACGCTGGCTGAACGACTGATCAACCAGGATAAAGTGCAATACATGTTGGGCCCCTATTCCTCCGGCATGACCAAGGCCATTGCGCCGGTGACCGAGAAATACCAAATCCCGATGATCGAAGCTGAGGGCGCCTCACGCTCTTTGTTTAACAAGGGCTACAAGTATCTGTTTGCAGTACTGTCGACCTCAGAACAGTACCTGGCTTCCGCGATCACGCTTGCGGCAGAAAAAGCAAAAGAGTCAGGCAAAGAACCTTCTTCGGTAAAGGTCGCCATCGCAGTCGAGAACGATCCGTTTTCCCTCGATATCCGGGCTGGCGTTCTTGAGGATGCTGCGCGCTACGGCATGGAGACGGTGGTGGACGAAAAACTGCCTCGCGACCTGTCAGACATGAGCGCAATCCTGACCAAAGTCAAACTGCTCAAGCCGGATGTCCTGATCGTCAGTGGCCACTCCAAAGGAGCGGCGACAGCGGTACGCCAGATCGACGAGCAGAACGTCAAGGCGCCGATGGTGGCGGTGACGCACTGTGAAGCGGCTGATGTGACGGGCAAGTTTGGTGCCGCAGCGAACGATATTCTGTGTTCAACCCAATGGGCGGAAACGCTGACCTATGAAGACCCGCTCTTTGGCACCGCAGCCAACTTCAATACGGAAGTCAAAGCGGCATTTTCTGATTACGCAAACAAGAAGGTCCCGTATCAGTTGGCACAGGCCTCCGCAGCGGTGTACGTATTCAAGGATGCCTTTGAGCGTGCCGGCAGCCTCGACAAGGAAGTGCTGCGTGATGCCATATCGGCAACCGACCTCCAGACCTTTTACGGCGGTATCAAGTTCTCCGAGGCCGGCAACAATATTGCCAAACCGATGGTGCTCCGTCAGATTCAGGACGGAGAATACAACGTCGTGGCGCCTTCGGCGTTTGCATCGCATCCGCTCAATTGGCCCCGTAACTAGTTGGGTATGACGGCCGGTCTGCAGGCGGAGAGGATTTCCGCCTGCAGAGCGACGTCTTCCCGTTTTTCCGGTTCAGCGGCTGAGCGCGAAGGTGGCTGGGTGTATCCCGCCTGACTTATCGTTATTGATGTTGTCCCTTAATGACAATACCAGGCATGCCAGACGTGTTAGCGAGAGTCGGTCTGGCCACAATCCGGCCTGATGCACGTACGCTTTTTGTAAATGGAACAATTTGCCTCTAATTTTGGTCTGCTGCTCCAGTTTCCGGTTGTCAACCTCAAGATCATTATTGACGGGGTGATGATCGGAGCGCTGTTTGCGCTCGCCGCTTACGGCCTGGCGCTTGTCTGGGGCGTGATGAACGTCAAAAACCTCGCCCAGGGGGATTTTGTCATCGCCGGTGGATACATCTGCTGGTGGCTCGCCGAAAAAGGCCTTCCAGCGTTGCTGGGCGTTCCTATCGCATTTGGGGTGATGGCCGGTATCGGCTGGGTGGTCTACAAACTCGTGATCTCTCGAGTGATTGATCGCGATCTGTTCACCACGCTGCTGGCTACATTCGGGCTCGCCATTATCATGGCCCAAATGCTCAATCTGATGTTCGGCTCCGATACCCAGAGCGTTGATCTGGGCTATGACACCCTCTACTTCATGGACGGCTTTATCGATGTCCCGATCGCCAAGTTGCTGGGAGTACTGATGGCGGCGGTGCTCGCGGTTGGGGTGGTCCTCTTTATGAAGTACAGCCGGATGGGTCAGGCGATCCGGGCCACTGCGCAGGATGTGCGGGCAGCCCGGGTGCTCGGCATCAATACTGATAAAGTTTACGCCTTCACCTTTTCGTTAAACGCAGCTATCTGCGGAGCAGCGGGGGCCATTATCGTTATGGTCTGGGTCATTCAGCCTTTTTACGGGATTACCCACTCCATACGGGCCTTTGTTATCGTGACTGCAGCGGGACTGGGTAATCTCCCAGGCGTCATTGCCGCGGGTCTGGGTATTGGCGCCCTGGAGCAGTACGGTGCCCATATCTTCGGTATCGGTTACCAGCAGGCAATCGCGGTGCTGTTGCTTCTGCTTGTATTGATATTTCGTCTGCTGCAGCAGCGGCGGGTTCGTCAGAGTCTCCAATAGCGGGGGCGGTCAGGCTTATGGGAAAAAGAGCGGTCTTCTACCTTGCGCTGGTCATTTTCATGCTTGTTGCGCCTTTCGTTTTTCCAGTGTTCAAGACCCAGTTGGCAACAGTCTGGCTCATGATCATTGTCGCCCTGACCTGGGATATGACAGGCGGCCAGATGGGGTACAACTCACTGGGCAACATCACCTTCTACGGTACCGGTATGTACGTCGCCGCAGTCGTTGCCATTGCGCTTGTCTACGACGTTGGGGAATACACCGGTTCTTCCGGTGGCGGGATCTACAAGTTTACTGAGGCGGAATACTTTACCGGCATGTTTCTGGGCATGCTGGCGGCAGGTCTCTTCTGTTCATTGATCGCGGTAATCATCGGCTATATCACCTTCGGACTTCGGGGCCCCTATTTTGCGATCGGCACATTAGGCGTCGCGATTGCGGCAGGAGAACTGGTTTCCAATTGGGACTGGGTCGGAGGGGGGCAGGGAATTGCGCTCCCCGTATATCCGGGCGACTTTGAGTATGGAAAGATCCTGTTTTATTTTCTTTTTGCCGGTACCGGGGTGGTGCTCTTTCTTTTTCTCAAGTGGCTGTATAGCACCCGTTTCGGCGCGGCGATCAACGCGATCCGCGATGACGAGGAAAAGGCCGAGGCCATGGGTATCCATACCCTGCAGTACAAACTGGCGGCCTGGGCCATGGCGGCTTTTTTCGTCGGCGTCGCGGGCGCTATTTCGGCGTTTCAGCTGATCCATTTCGAGCCGCTGGAGACAGCCTATCAGACCATCAATCTTGGCATCTTCATGGTGGTTTGCGTTCTCTTGGGCGGCAAAGGCACGCTCTGGGGCCCGATCGTTGGGGCGATACTGTTCCATGTCTTTAAAGAGGTGACCTGGAATTATCTCTTGGGTTGGCAATGGGTGGCGCTGGGCGTGTTGATTGTTGTTACGGTCGTTTATTTTGAGGGCGGTGTCGTAGGATGGCTGATGGAGCGGAAGCGGCATTGGTTCAGCCTGCCTGGCAAAGCAGATGAGGTCACCGGGGACGATCGGTCATGAACGCGATCATCGAGGTGACTAACGTCAGCAAGTCCTTTGGCGGAGTGGTTGCCAATACGGATATTTCACTTTCGGTGGAAAAGGGCACGATCACCGGTCTGATCGGCCCAAACGGGTCGGGCAAGACAACACTCTTCAACTCAATCGTGGGCTACCACCCTATCGACTCGGGTAACATTCTCTTTGAGGGCCGGGAGATTTCAAAAATGCCCGTCCAGGAAATTGCCCGGCTGGGCCTGTTACGGACGTTCCAGCAGACACGTATCTATGGACAGATGACAGGCATCGACAACATGTTGATATCCCAGCCCCATCGGAAAATGAGTTTCGCCGATGCCTTTGGGCGAAACGGGCCGGAAGAGTATGAGCGCGCCGAAGCGCTGCTGGAATTTGTAGGTCTGTATCAGAAGCGATTTCTTCAGGCAGGATCGTTATCTTTCGGCCAGCAAAAACTGCTTGAATTTGCCATGGCGCTGATGAATGAGCCGACCAGTTTGTTGTTGGATGAGCCCACTGCCGGGATTAATCCGACCCTGATTAACGGCTTGATTGAGCGTCTACGCCGTGCGAACGAAGAGTTCGGCATCACGCTTTTTGTCATTGAACACAATATGCGGGTAATCATGAACATGGCAGACCATATCTACTGTCTGGCACATGGACAGCTGCTGGCCCAGGGAACGCCATCGGACATCCAGAATGATCAACGCGTGATAGATGCCTACCTGGGAGCGCACTGATGACCGGTGACAGGGAAGGCGCCGCCCGGGGCTATGGAGGGGGACAGGTCGATACCGTCATCTCGGTTGACGAAGTGGTCCGGCAGACGGAAGCCATTGCTGAGGAGATCAGTGTTGAGCAGTTGGACGGCCTGGTGGCTGGGGAGCCCTATGTTGCCCTGAATGATCTGGTAGCGGGCTACGGCCAGATGCATATTCTCCACGGTATCAACCTGCGGGTCGGACGCAAACAGTCCTTATGTCTGATCGGCCCGAACGGGGCAGGCAAGTCGACGGTCCTGCATGCCATTTTTGGCTTTAACAACATCTTTTCCGGAAGCATTGTGATCGGTCAGGGCGATACGCAACGGGACGTGACGTCCCTGACACCGAGCGAAAAACTGGGAAAGGCCGGTATCGCCTACATCCTGCAGGACAAGTCAATTTTTCCAGGGATGACGGTTGAGGAAAATCTCTGGATGGGCGGGTTTCTCAAGAACCAGCCTGCCGAGGCCAGAGCTGCCGCGGAATCGGTTTTTGACAAGTACCCAAGGCTGGCAGCCCGCCGCCGGCATCAGGCCAAGGTACTGTCCGGTGGAGAGCGCCGACTGCTGGAGATCTCAAGGGCGCTGGTGATGAATCCGGAACTGTTGCTGGTCGATGAACCGTCTATTGGCCTTGAGCCCCGATTTATCGATATGGTGTTTGAGATTCTATATGACCTTCAGCATAACGAAGGCAAGACCATCATTATGGTAGAACAGAATGCCAAAAAGGGTCTGGAATTTGCCGACATCGGATACGTGATGGTCTCGGGGAAGATTGCCATTGCCGGGCAGGGCCGCGAACTTCTTGAAAACCCCAAGGTCGGGGAGTTATTTCTGGGCGGCTGATCCAGTTCTATCCGTCCCCAGTGCAATGGGGCCTTCGGTAAACCAGACCTTCATAAGGCCCGCATCGGGTAAAGCATAAGAAATCCTTCCGATCCTCCGGAGGAGCGCCTGATACTGTACCGATCCGCTCCGATCGCAAAAATTCCCCAAAAACCGTACAAGTTCGTTTGGCGAACGTCGTAGAATACGCAACCCGTTCGTCCGGCTATTCAGCCTATTGGAGGCGCTTTGAAGATTCTATTTGCAGACAAGTTTCCTGAAGCGCAGTTGAAGCAACTGCAGGAGCAGGGCCACGACTGTGATCTACAACCCGATCTGGATGGCGACACTTTACCTCAGGCGGTGAATGATGCCGAGGTACTCGTTGTCCGCAGCACAAAGATTACGTCTGAGACTATCGACGCGGGGACCTCTTTACGCTTGATCATCCGTGCAGGCGCTGGGACGAATACCATCGACAAGGATGCGGCTGCGGCTCGGCGTATTCCCGTCTGCAATGTGCCGGGCAAGAATGCAGTGGCCGTCGCCGAGTTGGCCATGGGTTTGCTGATCGCGATCGACCGGAGGATCCCGGAAAATGTCATCGACTTGCGGGCGGGTCGCTGGAACAAGAAAAAGTATTCAGTGGCTGAGGGTCTTATGGGTCGTCATATGGGGATTCTCGGACTCGGCGCCATCGGACTTGCGGTCGCAGAACGGGCGCGGGCCTTCGGAATCCATGTCTACGTGGTAGATAAGCCTGATCGAAGCGCACAGACGCGTGAGACTCTGGCGAGCCTGGGTCTTTTAACCGTTCCGGATCTCGATACCCTGCTGGGCACCTGTGACATCATTAGCCTGCATGTCCCGAGCGCGGCCGAAACCAAGGGCATGGTAGACGCGGAATTTCTCGATAAGGTTCAACCGGGCGCCATCATCATCAACGCCTCCCGTGGTGACGTCATTGATGAAGAGGCATTGCTTGCCGCCATGAATGACAAGGGAATCCGTGCAGCACTGGACGTTTATGCCGATGAGCCTTCCGTAGGAGAAGGCGCGTTTTCATCTGCTCTTGCGGTTCACCCCAATACCTGCGGCACGCACCATATCGGAGCGTCCACAGATCAAGCGCAAAAAGCGGTATCTGAGGGCGTCCTGGAAGTGATTAATGCTTATGTGGGCGGTAACGTCATGCACTGTGTGAACGGCCAGAGTTGAGTGGGTTCGTGCTTCGAAGCATTATCAAATACAAACGATAGAGACAAAAAAGAGATAGATGAGTCATGACTGAGAGAGTACATAATTTCAGCGCAGGGCCATGCACCCTGCCGCTGTCAGTTCTGGAAGAGAGTCAGGCCGAGTTCGTGGACTACCACGGCGCCGGCATGTCTCTGATCGAAATGAGTCACCGGGGCAAGCATTTTGTCGCCGTCCATGAAGAGGCTGTCGGTCTTGTGCGAACGGTGTATGGTGTGCCCGATGAGTTTGATGTGCTGTTTTTGCAGGGAGGTGCGACCCTGCAGTTCGCCATGGTGCCGATGAACCTGCTGAAGAGTGGCGAGAAGGGAGGTTATGTCCATTCCGGAACGTGGGCCAAGGGGGCGATCGCCGATGCCCAGCATTATGGAGACGTCTATACAGCCTGGGACGGGACAGAATGCAACTTTACCCGGATGCCCAATACGGACGAGATTGAAATTCAGTCCGGGACGCGGTATCTCCATCTGACATCGAACGAGACCATCGGCGGGATTCGATTTGCCGACTGGCCCGAGGTGGATGTCCCCCTGGTCGGTGATATGTCCTCAGACTATATGTCGCGTCCGGTGCCCTGGGACCGTTTCGATCTGGTCTATGGCGGTGCACAGAAAAATCTCGGCCCCGCCGGTATGGCTTTGGTCATCATCCGAAAAACAGTGGCGAGGGAGAACAATCAGGATATCGGTCGCTATCTTCGTTACGACATTCAGGCCGACAAGGGTTCGATGTTCAATACACCGCCGGTGTTTCCGATCTACATGTTGGGCAAAGTGCTCAAATGGATGCGTGATCAGGGAGGCGTAGACGCGATGGAGCGCCAGGCGGAGGATAAGGCAGGCCTGCTCTACCAGACGATTGACCAGAGCAAAGGCTATTACCGTTGCCCGGTCGATGCCGACTCACGATCAGTCATGAACGTCGTTTTCCGGTTGCCCTCCGAGGATCTGGAAAAGACGTTTCTCTCAGGCGCGGACGCAGCAGGCCTTTTGAATCTTAAGGGACATCGCAGCGTTGGGGGTATTCGCGCCAGCATCTACAACGCTATGCCCAAGGAAGGTGTGCAGGCACTGACTGCGTTCATGTCGGAATTTCAAAGCGCTCATCCTGCTTGAGCGTCCGGATCGGTTTTTGGAGTTAATGTGACCCAGATTCGCGCCTTCCAACCCCACTTGGTCACTTCCGAACATGCCGGGTCGGTGGTGGGGCCCGCTTATGACTCGATGTCTCCGGATGAGCGGCGGAGCTTTCGTTCGGCGAATCCGCAGAACTACATTAATGTGATGCGGTCAGTGGACGACTTTCCCGTTGGCAAACGGCCTTCAGAAGAGCAATTGCTTCAGGAAAATGCCGATCAGTTACGCCAACTCCTGGCCAGTGGCGCCTACACACAATGTGATCAGGATTCAGTTTTCATTTACCAGTTGAGCGTCGACGGCCACAGTCAGACCGGTATCGTTGCCGAAATCCCTGTGGGCGAGTATCGCGAGGGTCTGGTGCGAAAACATGAAGAGACGCGCAAGGACCATGAGGCGCGCCTCGGACACTATCTTGACTCGGTCGGTGCGACCTCCAGTCCGATCTGCCTGGCCTATGAAGGCACAAACGCGATCGATGGAGTCGTTGAAGAATTGATAAACAGTGAGCCCGTGCTGGACTTTCATCTTCCTGATGGCGTTCAGCAACGTCTGTGGCGGGTCAGCGATCCGGCAATACTGGATACGCTGGCGAGCGGGTTTGCTGATGTCGAATACACCTATCTGACGGATGGCCATCATCGAGCGGCATCGACGCTGCACCACGCCGCCAGTCGCCACGCACAGGGCAAAGGCGAGGGCCCTTGGGACTACTTGCTGACCGTGCTGTTTCCCGCGAGCCAGTTGCGTGTCCTGCCATTCAACCGATGCGTGCGTGATCTCAAAGGGCTCACACCTGAAGCCTTTTTGCAAAAACTGGAAGACGACTTTATTGTCGAAATCAAGCCAGTGGATCAGGCGGTGTTGCCCTCACGGCAAGGCCAGTTTCTGATGCTGATGGAGGAGTGCTCGGCGACCGTCACCCGCCGGTCTGAACCGCAGGATCCATCGCCCGTCAAAAATCTGGATGTCGCGATACTGCAGGATCGGGTGCTGGCACCCGTGTTGGGAATCGAGGACGCCAGAAAAGATCCCAGACTGGACTATGTGACCGGCGATAGCGGGACCGAGGGATTGGCGCAGCGTGTCCGCGAGGGATGGCAGTTAGGGATCGCCTGTTTCCCCACCTCGATGAGCGAACTGATGGCGGTCGCAGACGCAGGGGAAGTGATGCCACCAAAATCCACCTGTTTCGATCCCAAACCCCGGTCGGGACTGTTTGTTCGAATGTCCTGAATCCCTGAGTCGGGGTGGTCCGTTCCCAGGATCACGCCCGTTAGTCGTATTCGTTAGACTCCTTCCCTCTGTTGGGTCTGGGCACGATTTCGAGAGAAATACTGTCGTTTATTTCACGTGTCGCGATACGACGATGCCGTGTCGCGGTCGAAACACTCGCCGACGGGTTCAGCCATAAAATTGGCGCTGTTTCGCCCGTGTGATCTCCCTGAGAGTTATCCCGTTATGACCGAAGAAGAATCTGATGATCTGGATCTGAGCACGCTCTCCGACGAGGAACTCGTGGAGCAGATGCACGATGACCTCTACGATGGCTTAAAGGAGGAAATCGAAGAGGGCACCAACATCCTTCTGGAGCGGGGCTGGGCGGCGGATAAAGTGCTTGCTGAAGCCCTGGTTGAGGGGATGCGGATTGTCGGAATCGATTTTCGCGACGGCATCCTTTTCGTGCCAGAGGTGTTGATGGCCGCGAATGCCATGAAAGGCGGTATGGCCATACTGCGTCCCTTGCTTGCCGAGACTGGAGCGGAAACGGTCGGCAAGGTTGTCATTGGTACCGTGAAGGGAGACATCCATGACATCGGAAAAAACCTCGTCGGCATGATGCTGGAGGGCGCCGGCTTCGAAGTGTTTGATATCGGTATCAACAATCCTGTGGAAAATTATCTCGAGGCGATCGAGACACACAAACCGGATATTCTCGGCATGTCTGCGTTGTTGACGACAACCATGCCCTATATGAAGGTCGTGATTGACACCCTGGTAGAGCAGGGCATGCGGGACGACTACATCGTCCTGGTTGGCGGCGCACCACTGAACGAGGAATTTGGTCAGGCCATTGGCGCAGATGCCTACTGCCGCGATGCGGCGGTGGCAGTAGAGACCGCCAAGCAACTTGTTGCGGAGAAACGGGCAGCGGCCTGACGCAGATCTGCGCTGTCACTCAGTTCGCTGGCGCCTCGCTCGTTTGAGCGCAATCCGGAGTAACAAACCTCCGCCTGTGACACATCCGCGGTGACGCCTCAGCGATAGGACTCTTCCGTTATGTCGTCTAGTTCCTCTTCCCGGACCAGTCTGGTCATTGCATGCGGAGCGCTGGCGCATGAGATCACAACATTGCTCGAAAGCAACCGTTGGACACATTTGAAAGTTGAGTGCCTGCCAGCGAGTTTGCATAACCATCCGGAGCAAATTGCCCCTGCGGTGCGTAAGAAGATTCGGGAGTGCCGAGATCATTTCAGTTCAATTTTCGTGGCTTACGCGGATTGCGGTACAGGCGGACAATTGGACAAAGTATTGGCTGAAGAAGGCGTGGAAAGATTGCCCGGAGCCCACTGTTATCAGTTTTTCTGGGGATCTGACGCTTTTTTGAAAAGACACGAAGCGGAGCCGGGCGTGTTTTACCTGACTGATTTTCTGGCGAGGCATTTTGAGCGGCTGGTGATGGAAGAACTCGGCATCCGGGCTCACCCAGAACTGAAAGAGATGTATTTCTCGCATTACACGAAGCTCGTGTACCTGTCACAATCTGATCTACCCGATGTGCTCGCAATGGCACGTTCGGCGGCCAGCACCCTGGGACTGGAGTTTGAGCACGTGCGGACGGGCTTTGGTGAGTTGGAGACAAGTTTGGCAGCGTTTGCCAAGATACCCACGACAGACAGTTGACCACTGGCAGGTCTTTTCGATTCCAATTTCTCTTTAGAGGAGCGGAGTAACTCATGGCAAAACTCATTACCGTGTTCTGGCGCGACATCCCCTCTCAGGTTATGGCCCGCAAGGGACGTGATACCCGAAAGATCCTGTTGAGTGAAAGATTTCAGGAGGCAATTGACCGGGCTGCCATGCGGGCAGGTAAGGGGTCTTCAGATGCATACATGAGCGAATGGCGGCGCGAGGCCGTCAGTTGTGATGATGCTGATCTTGAAGCCGCTGTCCAGGCGAGGGCACAGGAACTGGAAGCTGGGTTTTCTGAGGAAGACCTGCTGGCTCTGATTCGTGCCAAAGGGGTTGCGGATGCCGAGGACGCTTCCCAATAGGCTCTGACGATGTATGCTTTAAGGCAATGGTCAGTACGCAATTCGCGGAAGCTCGAGTGGCTCTATCAGTGTTTTGAGGGGATGCTGGTTACGTTGCACCCGTTCTGGCTGTGGATCGGCTATTCACGGATAGAAAAGCCCATCCGGGCGGTCGAAAAATCGCTAAAAAGCGCGATGTTTGACTGCCAAATGTGCGGCTCCTGCGTGCTGAGTCAGACGGGGATGTCGTGCCCGATGAACTGCCCAAAGGAGCTTCGTAACGGCCCTTGCGGTGGGGTCAGGTCTGACGGTTACTGTGAAGTGGACTCGACAATGCGCTGTGTCTGGGTCGATGCATGGGAAGGCAGTCAGCGGATGCGAGACCAGACCCGTATTGCCAGGGTGCAGCCTCCGCTGGCGCAGGGCCAGCGTGGCCGATCTTCATGGCTCAGCGAAGTGCGAAAAAAGCGTGACCTGCGCTTCTTTCAGCAGGATGCATAGCGTGCACCCCGTCACGCGGGATCCTGGACAACCTCTGCCTATTCCTGAGGGGCATGTATCGCCTGGCCGTCTGGAGCGAGTCCTGCGCAGCGGGAAATTTGCTGTGACTGCAGAGATCGCACCGCCCGATGCGGCAGACGCTGAGGCGGTGTATGAGCGGGCGAGCGTATTTGATGGCTGTGTCGATGCAATCAATGCGACGGACGGTTCCGGCGCCAACTGCCACATGTCGAGCGTGGGAGTATGTTCGCTGCTCACGCGGAAAGGCTATGCGATGGTGATGCAGGTGTCATGCCGTGACCGCAACCGCATTGCCATTCAAGGCGATGTGCTCGGCGCGGCGGCTATGGGCGTAACCAATATTCTGTGTCTCACCGGTGACGGCGTGCAGGCGGGCGATCAGCCTGATGCCAAACCGGTTTTTGACTTTGACTGCATCAGCCTGCTGCAAACCGTCACGGCGATGCGCGATGAGGGTGAGTTCTTGAGCGGCCGCAAGCTGACAACGCCGCCGCGGGTTTTTCTCGGAGCTGCCGCCAATCCCTTTGGGCCGCCGCTGGATTATCGCCCCATCAGGTTGGAGAAAAAGATCAATGCAGGCGCCCAGTTTGTCCAGACACAATATTGTTTTGACCTGGAGCGCTTACAGGAATACATGGGCCGTGTTCGAGACATGGGTCTCACTGAGCGTTGCTATATTCTTGTCGGTGTCGGCCCCATGCCCTCTGCGCGAACGGCTTCCTGGATTAGGGATAACGTTCCCGGAGTCCATATTCCTGATGCGGTGATCAAGCGATTGCTGGGCGCCCAGGATCAAAGAGAAGAGGGAGTCCGCATCTGTGTGGAAATGGTCCAGGCAGTTCGGGAGATCCAAGGGGTGCATGGCGTTCATATCATGGCGTACAAGCAGGAAGAGCGGGTACGCGACATTGTGGGGGAATCGGGTGTGCTGGAAGGAAGAATTCCATGGTACCCGGGTGTCAGCAACGACCAGCCAGGTCAGCAAACTTGAGGACAGGTAAGTGACAGTAACAGTTGTCAGTTCAGCGACAAAAGAAGTCAGGATCGGATTCGATCAGCCCTTCTGCGTGATTGGAGAGCGAATCAATCCAACCGGGCGAAAGATTCTGGCAGCCGAGATGAAGGAGGGTGATTACAGTCGTGTCGAGGCGGATGCACTGGCCCAGGTCGCCGCGGGTGCACAGATGCTCGATGTCAATGCGGGCATTCCGTTGGCTGACGAGCCGGCCATTCTGGCCGACTGCGTAAAGCTCGTGCAGTCCCTCACGGATGTGCCTTTATCGATCGATTCCTCGATCGTTGCCGCCTTGGAGTCGGGACTGTCCGTTTATCAGGGGAAACCGCTGGTCAATTCCGTGACCGGTGAAGAAGAGCGGTTGGAGCAGGTGCTGCCGCTGGTGAAAAAGTACAACGCTGCCGTGGTGGCGATTTCGAACGACGAAACGGGCATTTCGGAAGATCCCGACGAGCGCTTTGCCGTGGCCAAAAAGATCGTCGAACGGGCAGCAGATTACGGCATCCCGGCTGAGGATGTCGTGGTGGATCCGCTGGTGATGCCGATTGGTGCGCTTAATGATGCCGGGCGTCAGGTGATGCATATTCTTCGTCGCTTGCGGGACGAACTCAAAGTCAATAGCACCTGCGGCGCGTCAAACGTCAGTTTCGGACTGCCCAACCGTAATGGCCTCAATGGCGCATTTCTCACCATGGCGATGGGGGCAGGGATGACTTCAGCCATCACGAGCCCGCTGCACGTGGAAGTCATGCAGGCTATCATGGGCGCAGATGTCATGATGGGCCATGATCCCGACTGTCTCCGATGGATTGCGCGTTTCCGCGAGCCGCCGGCTGAAGGACAGGTCAGTGCGCGAGAGGGCCGGCGCCGAAGCCGCCGGCGGGCAGGGTAATGACTGCCGTGTCTGTTTCAGGAGGTTGCCTGTGCGGCCAGGTTCGATTTACCGTGAAAGGCCCGTTACGGGAAGTTCTGCTGTGCCATTGCAGTCAATGCCGGAAAACGAGCGGCCATTTCTGGGCGGCTTCATCCGCACCCCGGGAGTGTGTCGATATTCACCAAGACACCGGCCTGCGGTGGTTTCAGTCTTCAAAAGAAGCCAGGCGCGGATTTTGCAGTCTTTGCGGGTCCAGCCTGTTCTGGAGTCACGCCGGTAAGCAAACGCTGTCTTTTGCGGCCGGAGCCCTGGACGGGCCGACCGGACTGAGCACCGGAGCGCACATCTTCTTTGATGATGCGTCCGACTACTATCGCGTTCATCCGGACGAAAACACCATTGACGGCAGTTCATACTGAAAGCATCTCCTCGAAAGAAATCCTGCCATGACTGATGATGTCCTTGTTGTGTTTACACCCTCGGGTAAGCGGGGACGGGTAGCGCAGGGCACGACGGTGCTGCAGGCGGCCCGGGATCTGGGTGTCGATCTTGATTCGGTGTGCGGCGGCCGTGCCATCTGTGGCCGCTGTCAGGTGACCCTAAGCGAAGGCGCGTTCCCCAAACACGGTATCGAGTCCAGAGCTGATCATCTTTCAGGTCTGGGTGACAATGAGATCGCCTACGATGAAGCCGAAGGTCTCGCTGAGGGGCGCCGGCTTGGCTGTTCCGCCCGATTGCTGAATGATGCGGTTATCGATGTGCCGCCAGAAAGTCAGGTTCACAGACAGGTCGTTCGCAAGAGAACCGAAGTACACGATCTGTCTGTCAATCCCCTGGTCCGTTTGCACGTTGTTGAGGTCTCTGAGCCGAGCATGCATGAGCCGGTATCTGACTTGCGCCGGGTGCTGGAAGAGTTGGAGTTTGAATGGGGACTCACGGATCTTGAGTGTGACCCGCACGTATTGATGGCGCTCCAGGGTGCGCTTCGCGACGGACAGTGGCAGGTCACCGTGGCGGTCTTTCGGCAACGGAAAATCGTAGCCATCTGGTCGGGCTATCATGAAACCGCGTTGGGTATGGCTTTCGATATCGGGTCCACCACCATCGCCGCCCACCTTGTGGATCTGGCAAGTGGTGAAGCGCTGGCATCAGCAGGAAGGATGAATCCCCAGATCCGCTTTGGCGAGGATCTCATGAGTCGGGTCTCTTATGTGATGATGCATCCGGGTGCCGAGCAGCAGATGTGTGAAGCGGTGAGGACCGCTGCCGCAGAACTCATCGGCGAGGTCTGCACGGAAGCCGATCAAAGTCCGGACAACATTCTGGATTGCACGTTTGTCGGGAATCCGATCATGCACCATCTGCTGCTGGGTTTGTCGCCGGTGGAATTGGGGGGCGCGCCTTTCGCCCTTGCTACCGATAGTGCAGTCACCGTCAGTGCGCAGAGCCTGGGTCTTGGCATTCATCCTGGGGCAAGATGTTATGTGCTGCCCTGCATCGCGGGCCATGTTGGGGCAGACTGTGCCGCTGTCGTGTTGTCCGAGGCGCCCTATCTTCGTGAAGAACTGACCCTGCTGGTGGATGTCGGGACCAACGCGGAGATTGTGTTGGGTAACCGGCATCGACTTCTGGCAGCGAGTAGTCCCACGGGCCCTGCTTTTGAGGGCGCGCAGATCAGTTCTGGACAGCGTGCCGCGCCGGGGGCCATCGAACGGGTGCGAATCGATCCCGATACCCTTGAGCCCAGGTTCAGGGTGATCGGTTGTGAGCTGTGGTCGGATCACCCCGACTTCGCGACACAGACCGCTGAGCTCGGAATTACCGGCATCTGTGGATCAGGGATTATCGAAGTGCTTGCCGAACTCTATCTCGCACAGGTGATCAACAGCGATGGCGTTGTCGATGGCGCCCTCTCCAGCCGGTCAGAGCGGATCGTGGCAGATGGACGGACTTTCGCTTATGTCCTGCATGAGGGAGAGATTCGGATTGCGATCACGCAGAACGACGTACGGGCGATTCAATTGGCAAAAGCGGCGCTTTATGCAGGCGTACGCCTGCTGATGGATAAGCTGAATGTAGATACAGTGGACCGGATTCGGCTCGCTGGCGCGTTTGGATCGCATATTGATGTGAAATACGCGATGGTTTTAGGACTCATTCCAGACTGTGCGCTTGAGAACGTCACGTCTGCCGGCAATGCTGCTGGCAGCGGCGCACACATCGCATTGGTTGATGGCAATGCGCGTGAGGAGATTGAGCGGGAAATCCGCCGCATCGAGAAAGTGGAAACAGCTGTTGAGAGTCGGTTCCAGGAGCACTTTGTCGAGGCCATGGCGATTCCTCACAAGAGTGCACCGTTTGAGGAACTGGGCAAAGCCGTGGCCTTGCCGGCTCGTGTTGATTCCGCGCCAGACACCCCGCCATCTGGACGCCGCCGACGCCGCCGTTGAGTCGAACGGTTGCGTGGACCGGACAAAGTGCTATGTTAGGGCCAGACGACGCAGTCCCGAGCCGGGCCGGGTAAAACTCGAGATTCATGCCGACATCCACGCTGAAATCTAGAAAAGAAGCGCTGTCCCGCGTGGCGATGTTCCAGTCGTTGGGCGAGTCCGATCTGGAAGCGTTGGCCGGTGTGGCCAGGCAGATCACTGCTGAGCGCGGCGAACTTATTGTGAGCCAGGGCTCGGCAGGTGAAAGCCTCTATATCGTTGCCAAGGGTCAGATCCGCGTTTACCTCTCTGACGAAACCGGCAAGGAGATTATTCTGGGTCTTGAGGGGCCCGGAGCGATTTTCGGGGAAATTGCGGTACTCGACGGACAACCCCGGTCGGCGTCGGTAGCAGCCATGGGCCGCACAGAACTCCTCGTGATTGAAGGCCGTGAGTTCCGCGAACTCCTGGAAGTCCATACGGGATTATCCCTCGGGGTGATTGCTGCATTGGCTGGGATGCTTCGTAAGCTGACTGATGCCACACAGGGGCTCGCGCTGCAGAGCGCCTATCGGCGCCTTGTCGCCCAGTTGTATGAACGGGCGGTAGAAGAAGATGGTCAGACAGTCATCCCGGAAAGACTGACTCACCAGTTGCTGGCCGACATGATCGGTTGTTCCCGGGAAATGGTCAGCCGGATCATGAGTGACCTCGCGAAAGGCGGTTACCTTCGGACCGAGGGCAAGCGGTGGATCATTGAGCGTAAACTCCCCGCCGACTACTGATGGATTTGGGACTGGATGGGACTATGTTCTTTTGTGAGGGGGCGGATGCCTGAAGGATGAGAGGGTCGATTGAAAAAATGCGCACGCAGCTGGATGCTCCGGTACGCTATGAACTGCCTATCGGCGGCAGCACCGTCGATATGAATGCGCTGGTGGGTCAGAGCATCACGCTTTCCTTCATGGGCGCTATCTTTTGTGTTGCCTGTGGACGGAAAACCAAGAAGAGCTTCAACCAGGGTCATTGCTTTCCTTGCTTGAAGCGCCTTGCGTCCTGTGATCAGTGTATCGTCCGGCCGGAACTCTGTCATTACCACGCTGGCACTTGCCGTGAGCCACAATGGGGTGAGTTACATTGCCTAAAGCCGCATGTGGTTTATCTGGCGAACTCATCCGGATTGAAAGTGGGTGTGACCCGGGCCAGTCAGGTACCGACCCGCTGGATCGATCAGGGCGCAAGCCAGGCCATCGTGGTCTTTGACGTCCGTGAAAGGCGTATCGCCGGATTGTTGGAGGCGACGCTTCGACGGGTCGTTGCAGACCGGACCGATTGGCGCCGGATGCTGAAAGGCAGCCCCGACTCGCTGGATATGGTCGAGGAGCGGGGTAGGGTATTGAAAGAGGCGGCCGATCTGATCACACGCTTTAG
>JAERSQ010000016.1 GCA_016845525.1 Pseudomonadota bacterium | reverse complement strand
TTCGGTATTGGGTCCACGCAAAAGATGACCGTCAAGACGATAGGTCCAGGCATGGTAAGGACAGACCAGCGTTTTCTTGCCCTCACCCTGTCCTGAGACCAGTTGATGCGCGCGGTGCTGGCAAACGTTATAAAAGGTATGGAGCGCGTTATTGCTGTCGCGGATACAAAAGAGCCTCTGTCCTGCGATCTCAAAACTGAAGTAATCCCCGGGTTTCGTCACCTGGGAAACGTGGCCGGCGTACTGCCAGGTTCGGGTAAAAAGTTCACTGCGTTCCTTTTGGTAAATCGACTCGCTGGTGTAATAGGCGGCGTCTAACGAGAACGTGACTTCGCTGGAGACGGCTGGGACCTGTTCTGGGCTCATATCAGACTACCTCTCGCTGCAGTAGATGCCCATCTCATGGCGACGCTGGTGAAAACGCTCAATACTGGCAATAACCGAATCATCCGCATCCGCGATCACAAAAGCCATTAATGTTTCGAGAAAAGCGGTCAACGCTACCGTAGAGATAAAAAACTGGGGCGTCTGTGTCGGCACCACAAAGCGATGCGCTGCCTCTGCAAAGATAGGTGAGGCCGGACTGTCAGAAACGCTGATCACCCGAACCCCCTGCTCGACTGCCATCTCCACCGCTTCGACCACTTCTCGACGGTAAGGTTTTAAGGTCATTGCCAACAGAACGTCCTGCTCGCCTGCACGAGCCAAGCCATCTGCCGGCAATGACCCTTCCCGTGGAATTGCCTCAACATTATCAACTGCCATGTTGGCAAGGTAAGCAAAATTGCGGGCCAGCGCATTTATCAGACCGACACCCAGAACGAAGGTGGTTCGCGCACCCACGATCTCATCTGCAGCAAGGCGCAATTTATCCGCATCGCTCCCCGAATAGAGTCCGGATATGTTATCCATCGATGCCCCCGCCATATCCCGATACAAGCCATCAAGCTTGCCTCCCGACGCTAGGGATTGGAGCCATCTCGCCTTGTCCTGAAAATTCTCGCGGCCCTCGCGAATCTGCTCGCGAAATGGCCTGCGAAAATCTTCAAAACCGGTAAATCCCACGGAGCGGGCCAGTCGCATCACCGTATTCGGTTTGACCTGCGCCTTTAGGGCAATTTCCCGAATCGAACTCACCCCGATATCGGCGGGGTTCTCAAGTACGTAGGTTGCCGCCTTGTGAACCTCAGGAGTAAGGCTGTCGAGAGACATGGCCAGGGCGCCAAGAACGGTTTCAGTCGCTGCTTGTGGCATTGGTACATTTGTGCTTTTCATTGAACATAAATGTACATTTGTACTATGATCGCGTCAACGCAAATAAACTGAATTAAAGACACCTTTTTATGCTTCCCGACCAGACCCGGGTCGTCATCATCGGCGGCGGTATCATGGGCTGCGGCCTGGCCTATCACCTGGCTCATGAAGGCTGGACTGACGTGGTGCTGCTGGAGAAGGCAGAGCTGACCTCCGGATCCACCTGGCATGCGGCGGGGCAGATTACCCAGTCCACTTCCTCTTTTTTCCTCGGAAAAATGGTGGACTACAACATCGGCCTGTACTCCCACCGACTGGAGGAAGAAACCGGTCAGGCAATCTCCTGGCACGGATGTGGCTCGCTACGGCTCGCCTACAGCGAGGACGAAATGGATTGGCTGCGCCAGACTCTCTCCGTAGGTCGGGCGCTTGAATTCAACATCGAATTAATCAGTCCCGAGCGGATTGCCCAGTTGCACCCCTTCTATCAGCTGGAGGGTGTCCTGGGTGCACTGCATACGCCTGATGATGGTCATGTTGATCCATCCAATATTGCCATGGGCCTGGCCGCCGGGGCCCGCCAGCTCAGCGTAACCATCTCAAGGCGTAACCGTGCAACCGGCGTCTCACAAACGCCGGGCGGAGAGTGGATCGTGAATACCGAACAAGGTGAACTCCGCTGCGAGCACGTCGTCAACGCCGCCGGCACCTACGCACGCCAGATCGGAGAGTGGACGAATCACATCCTGCCGATGACGTCGATGACCCACCATTACCTGGTGACAGAGCCTGTCCCCGAGTTTCAGAATCTTGAAAGTGAACTGCCCGTGGTCCGGGACGACCAGCAGGTCTCAGGCTATATCCGGATGGAGCAAAAAAAGGGGCTTATCGGAATTTACGAAAAAGCCAATCCAAACACGGTTTGGGAAGATCACTGCCCGTGGGAGGCCGAAAACGAACTCTTTGCACCCGACTACGACCGGATCATGCCCTGGCTGCAGAACGCCCTGGAGCGGATGCCGGTTCTTGCGGAACTTGGTATCAGTCGTGAAGTTCACGGCGCCATCAGTCATCCGCCGGACGGCAACCCGCTGGTCGGCCCGGCAGCGGGGCCTGCCAACTACTGGTGTTGCTGCGGCACCCAAATCGGGATTGGCTGGGGACCGGGACTGACCCGCGAACTGGCCCGCTGGATGGTGCACGGTTCGGCAGATATCAATATGCGTGATTTCGACCCAAGGCGCTTTGGTCCATACGCGGACAAGTCCTGGCAAGTCGTTAAAGCGAAAGAAGACTATTGCCTGCGCCACGAGATCCCCTTCCCCCACTTTAACCGGCTCGACGGACGACCCGTCAAGCCTGGGCCGCTATACGAACGGCTCAAGGCAAAAGGCGCGGTTTATGAAGAAGTCTTCGGCCACGAACGGCCGCGCTGGTTTGCTCGGGACGGCATCGAACAGCGCGACCACTACAGTTTTACGCGTAACGTGGTGCATGACGTCGTCGGTCATGAAGTGAAAGCGGTTCGCGAAGGCGTTGGCCTCATGGACATCTCGGCTTTTACCAAAGTCGAGGTCATTGGACTGGATGCGGAGGCTTTGCTTGATCGACTGGTCGCCAATCGTCTGCCGCAGCGTGTTGGCGGCATCGCGCTCACCCATTTTCTGAACCGGCGCGGGCGCATTGAGATTGAAGCAACTGTCGTCCGTCTTGATGACAACCGTTTCTATATTGTGTGTGCTGTATTCTTTGAGCAGCGCCTGGTTGACCACCTGAATCACCACATCGTGTCAGAGGATGTGACGGTCAACGTCCTTTCCGAAAGCTGGGCCGCGCTGGCATTGCAGGGTCCAAGATCACGCCAAGTACTCGGTGCAACTACTGATGCAGCATTGGATAACAATGCTTTCCGATGGCTAAGCGCGCAGTCCATTGATATCGCCGGCGTACCCGTTTGGGCGCTGCGCATATCCTACGCGGGGGAACTCGGCTGGGAACTGCATGGTCCTGCTGAGCAGATGCTCCCGGTCTATGACGCATTATGGCGCGCGGGTGAACCTCACGGCATCACCGACTACGGTTCTTTCGCGATGAACGTCATGCGCATGGAAAAAATGTTCAAAGGGGCGGGTGAACTGACCAATGAGGTCACGCTGCCGGAAGCCGATGTGATGCGCCTCGTCCGGCTGGATAAGGGTGATTTTCTTGGTAAATCCGAGACTAAAGAAAGCGCTGCCTCAACCCTTCCCTGGATCTGCACCTATCTTCGTATTGAAGCTGATGGCGTGGTCGATGGACACGGCGGAGAGGCCGTTTTGCAAGAAGGCCGGGTCGTTGGCTCGACGGCATCAGTTGCCTACGGCCACACTGTGGGCTGTATCCTTGCCTTTGCTTACCTGAAACCACACGCAGCGAAACCCGGCACCGCGTTAGAGGTGATCATTGCAGGATCAACACGCCAGGCGTGCGTCCTCGGCGAAGCCGCTTACGACCCCCTTAACCTGTTGCCCAGAGCCGAATAAAAGACCCATGAAACAGCAAAGCATTATCGAGCGTGCCAAAAAAGTCCTGCCGGCAGGAAGCTTTGGTAACTTTGAAGCTGGCGTCATTATCCGGGAAGGTCATGGATCACGGGTCTGGGATGAAGACGGCAACGAGTTCATCGACTATCTCATCGGCTCAGGTCCGATGATTCTTGGCCATGGTGATCCTGAGGTGATTGAGGCGGTGACCGAGCAGCTGGCCAAAGGGATGACTTTCTTTGCCAACAACGAGCGTGGCGTTGAACTTGCGGAGGAAATCTGCCGGGCCGTTGCCTGCGCTGAACAGGTCCGCTATGTGTCCTCCGGCGGTGAAGCCGATATGTATGCCATGCGCCTCGCCCGCGCCTACACCGGACGGGACAAGATCCTGAAGTTCGAGGGAGGCTACCATGGTATGTCTGCGGAAGCGCAGATGAGCCTTGCACCGGAGAAGCTCATCAATTTCCCTGCGGCCGTACCGGATTCAGCGGGTATTCCCAGCAGCGTTCGGGACAGTATGCTGATCGCCCCATACAACGACAGCAACTTTGTCGAATCACTGATCACGGAACATGCAGCTGAGATTGCCGCGGTCATCGTTGAACCTCTGCAGCGCATCATTCCACCCGCGCCTGGATTCCTCGAAACGCTGCGCAGCCTTTGTACGCAGCACGACATACCGCTGATTTTCGATGAAGTCGTCACAGGCTTT
>JAERSQ010000015.1 GCA_016845525.1 Pseudomonadota bacterium | reverse complement strand
CCCCGTGCTGGCGATGTTTATCGTTGCCGGCGAGGAGCAGGGCGTGGACAAGGCAAGTCTTTCCGGAACGCTGCAGAACGATATCCTGAAAGAATTCATGGTACGCAATACCTATATTTATCCGCCGCAGGAGTCCATGCGGATTGTCTCTGACATCATCGGCTATACGGCAGCCCATATGCCGCGCTTTAACCCGATCTCCATTTCCGGATATCACATTCAGGAGGCGGGAGCGACATCCGTCCAGGAGCTGGCCTACACGCTGGCGGACGGAATTGAATATGTACGCACCGCGGTGGCAAGCGGGTTGGAAATCGACAAGTTCGCCCCTCGCTTGTCGTTTTTCTTCGGGATTGGAATGAATTTTTTCATGGAGGTCGCAAAACTGAGGGCGGCGCGTTTGTTGTGGGCGCAGCTGATCCAGGAAAAGTTCAATCCCTCGGACCCACGCTCGTTAATGCTGAGAACCCATTGCCAGACCTCAGGGGTCAGCCTGACCAGTGAAGATCCTTACAACAATATTGTCAGAACCACCATCGAGGCACTGGCCGCGGTGTTCGGTGGCACCCAGTCGCTGCATACCAATAGTTTTGACGAGGCCCTGGCCTTGCCGACCGATTTCTCGGCGCATATTGCACGCAACACCCAGTTGATACTTCGCGAAGAAGCAGGCATTAACCGTGTGGTGGATCCGCTGGGCGGGTCTTATTACGTTGAGAGCCTGACAGCCAGTTTGGCCACACACGCGCGATCCCTGATCGATGAAATCGAGGACATGGGCGGCATGACTCAGGCAATCATAAACGGCATCCCTAAACTGCGGATCGAAGAGGCGGCTGCGAGAAAGCAGGCCCGAATAGACCGCGGCGAGGAAGTCGTTGTCGGGGTAAACCGGTATGAAGCGTCTGAGGAGACTGAGGTCGACATCCTCAGTATCGACAACTCCGAGGTACTGAAGACGCAGGTTGACCGCCTGGAGTCGGTCCGTGCGACTCGCGATCAGAAGAAGTGCCAGCAGGCCCTTGATAGGCTGCGATCGGCTGCCGGGCAGGGCGGTGCCAACCTGCTAGAGTATGCAGTGGAAGCGGCAAGAGCCCGGGCAACCGTCGGCGAAATCTCGCTTGCGCTGGAAGAGAAATTTGGTCGATATCAGGCTCAGGTCAGGACGATTTCAGGCGTGTACGGTGAAGCATACCAACAGGATGAAACCTTTCAGCAGTTGCGAGAGGATGTCGCCGCTTTTGCCGGGCAGCAGGGCAGGCGGCCGCGCATTCTCGTTGCCAAATTGGGCCAGGATGGCCATGACCGGGGAGCGCGCATCATCGCGACCGGATTCGCAGACGTAGGGTTTGATGTGGATATTGGACCGTTGTTCCAAACCCCCGAAGAAGTCGTCCAACAGGCGCTGGATAATGATGTGCACGTGATCGGGGTCTCCTCACAGGCAGCAGGCCATTCCACGCTGGTACCGAAAGTACTCGAAACGCTCTCTCAGAATAGCGCCGATCACATCAAGGTGGTGCTGGGAGGGGTCGTGCCCAAGGTCGACCGCGAAGCGCTTTCTGCACTGGGAGTGGCGGCCTTTTTCGGTCCGGGCACCCCAATTCTTGAGGCGGCTCGTACGGTGCTTGATCTTATCCCCAGCACAGAGGAAAACCACTGATGCGAGAGATCCTCGAGGAATTGGAACGGCGGCGCGAGGCGGCACGTCAGGGAGGCGGTCAAAGGCGTATCGATGCGCAGCACGCCAAGGGCAAATTGACCGCCCGAGAGCGCATCAGCGTGCTGCTGGATGAAGAGAGTTTTGAGGAGTGGGACATTTTCGTCGAGCATCGATGCGCCGACTTTGATATGGCCGACAAAGCGGTGCCGGGCGATGGCGTGGTGACGGGACACGGCACCATCAACGGCCGCACCGTTTTCGTCTTCAGCCAGGACTTTACGGTCTTGGGCGGGTCTCTTTCAGAGGCGCATGCCGGGAAAATCTGCAAAGTCATGGACCATGCCATGCGGGTAGGGGCCCCGGTGATCGGGCTGAATGATTCGGGCGGCGCCCGAATCCAGGAAGGCATTGATTCATTGGCAGGTTATGCCGAGGTGTTCCAGCGTAATGTTTTGGCGTCCGGCGTGATTCCGCAGATCTCCATGATCATGGGTCCGTGTGCAGGCGGTGCCGTTTACTCGCCGGCCATCACCGACTTTATCTTTATGGTTCGGGATACCTCGTACATGTATGTCACGGGTCCCGAGGTTGTAAAGACCGTCACGCACGAAACGGTGACGCATGAAGAACTCGGCGGGGCGACTACGCACTCGAGCCGGTCGGGCGTCGCGGATGGTGCGTTTGATAACGACGTTGAGGCGCTTTTGAGCCTGCGCCGCTTTATCGATTTTCTGCCCGCGAGTAATGTCGACGAGGCGCCTCAGCGGGAGGTGGCGGATCCCGTGGACCGCGCGGAAGCGTCCCTGGATACCCTGATCCCGGATAATCCCAACAAGCCTTATGACATGCATGAACTCATCACCAAAGTCGTCGATGACGGTGATTTCTTTGAGCTTAAACCGGATTTTGCAGGCAATATTCTGATCGGGTTCGGCCGCATGGGCGGTGCGACTGTTGGCATCGTGGCCAATCAGCCGATGGTGCTTGCCGGGTGTCTCGACATTCAGTCGTCGATCAAGGCGGCGCGTTTCGTCAGATTCTGCGATGCCTTCAGTATTCCCATCGTGACCTTTGTTGATGTGCCGGGTTTTTTGCCGGGCACGGCCCAGGAATACGGCGGCATTATCAGGCACGGTGCAAAACTCCTCTATGCCTATGCGGAATGTACGGTACCAAAGGTAACCGTCATTACCCGGAAAGCCTACGGCGGGGCCTACGATGTGATGGCGTCCAAGCACCTGCGTGGTGATGTCAATCTGGCCTGGCCCAGTGCGGAGATCGCGGTCATGGGTCCAAAGGGCGCTGTTGAGATTATTTTCCGTGAGGACATTGGCGACCAAGAGAAGATCGCCCAAAGGACGGAAGAATACCGCCAGAAGTTTGCCAACCCCTTTGTCGCCGGCCACAGGGGGTTCATTGACGATGTCATTTTGCCGAGCGAGACCCGTACCCGGATCTGCCGGTCCCTTTCCATGCTGCGTAACAAGCAACTGGATAATCCCTGGCGCAAACACGGCAACATTCCTCTCTAGGCAGCAACAGGTATGACAGTAGAGGGTAGCGTAATCGGGGTGTGCCTTTCGGCAACCGAAGGTGGAGTCGCCCGTGAAGTATCTGAAGCCGTGGCCACGGCAGGCGCCGGTCTCGAAGGGGACCGCTACTGCACTTTTGGTGCCTCAGCAGAAACGCAATTGACGCTGATTCAGATCGAAGCGATTGATGAATTCAACGAGGCCTTTGGCACAGACCTGCCGGCGAGCGCTTTTCGCCGTAACGTGATTACTCGGGGGGTCGATCTCAACGCTCTGGAAGGGCGTATCTTTACAGTCGGAGAGGTCCAGCTGCGCGGTGTTGAACTCTGCGAGCCCTGTGCTTACCTGCAGAAGCTGCTTGGGATTCCAGGCTTGGTCAAGCAGCTCACCCATAAAGGCGGCCTGCGCTGCGAGATCCTCGGCGGGGGCGTGATTCGACCGGGGGAGCCCGTCAATCCGGCCGGATAACCGTGTCTAAAGGAGCTTAAAACGCCGGGATATTGAGCCAGATCAGCAAGTGGTCATCAGACCCTGCCTACACTTCTCGTCACATTGGGATCTCAGATAGGCCCGGGTTATGTATAAGACCATTCTCGTTCATTTGGATCAGTCTCACGCCTTGGAGGATAGGGTCGAACTCGCCGTTCGTCTCGCGGCCCGATTCGATGCGCACCTTGTTGGGCTCCTTACCCAGATGCCCTGGAGCGTTCCGGTATATGCGGAGATTCCGATAGGTGCCGAAGTGATCAACCAGGCTGAGGCGGCGCTGGCGGAAACTGCCGACCGGATCGTCAGTCTGTTTGAAGCCCATGCGGCATCAGCCGGTATTTCTCACGAGAGCCGTGTGGAAGAGGGAGGGGCATCACAACTGATCATCGCGCATGGGCGTTATTCGGATCTCATCATTCTCGGCCAGCGAGATCCTGATGATGACTTTCCCCCTGACTCGGGGGTGGCCAATGCAGTGTTACTGGAATCCGGCCGGCCCTGTCTGATGGTTCCGTATATCGGCGCTCCGGAGAGTTGTGGGGAACGGATTCTGGCGGCATGGAACGGCGGCCGGGAAGCGGCGAGAGCATTTTCAGACGCTGCGCCGTTTATGCAGGAAGCGCGGGAGGTAACCGTGTTTGTCGCTAACCCCAAAGAAACGGTGCGTGCAGAGGGGCCGCTACCCGGTGCCGATATTGCCGTCGTGCTGTCCCGGCAAGGTATCAAGGCTGAAGTCAATACGGTAACGGTCGATGATATCGACGTGGGCAACGAGATGCTCTCACATGCGTTCGATACCGATATCGATCTGATTGTGATGGGCGCCTACGGACACTCCCGGTTTCGGGAACTGGTGCTTGGGGGCGCTACCCGTTTTCTGCTGAAACATATGACGGTCCCGGTGCTGATGGCGCACTAAGAGATCAGTCGGACAGTTTCTGCGCCTGCTCTCTTAGAACAAACTTCTGAATCTTGCCCGTGGAGGTCTTGGGCAATTCGCCGAAGACAATGGTGCGCGGCGTTTTGTAGTGCGCCATGTTTTCGCGACAGAAGTCGATGATCTCCTGGGGCTGCGCGTCCTCTCCCTCATGCAGTGTCACGAATGCACAGGGGCTCTCTCCCCAGGTCTCGTCCGGCCTTGCCACAACAGCGGCTTCAAGAACCTTGGGATGCCGGTATAGCGTTTCCTCGATCTCAAGGCTTGAGATATTTTCTCCCCCGGAAATGATGATGTCTTTTGAACGGTCCTTAATCTCAATGTAACCGTCGGGATGGCGCACCCCGATGTCGCCGCTGTGAAACCACCCGCCGGCAAAAGCGGCCTGAGTCGCCTCTGCGTTCTTGAGATAGCCCTTCATGACCGTATTCCCGCGGATCATCACCTCACCAAAAGCCTCTCCATCCCACGGCACGTCGTCCAGGGTATCGGGATTCTTGACGCTGGCATTTTCCAGTGTGCCGTAATGCACGCCTTGCCGGGCCATCCGTGACGAGCGTTCCTGCACGGCGAGGACGGGCCAGTCCTCCTGCGGTATGCAGACGGTGGCCGGCCCATAGGTTTCAGTCAGCCCGTAAAGATGGGTGACGTGGAATCCGTCCGCTTCCATGGCTTCGATGACCGCGGACGGTGGCGCAGCACCGCCCGTTGCGATCTCGACGGTCTGAGGAAATGCCGTTTTCATTTCCTGCGGCGCGTTGGCAAGCATATTCATCACGATGGGTGCGCCGCACATGTGGGTGACGCCATTGTCGGCTATGGATGTAAAGACGGCCCCCGGTTCTACCGCCCGCAGACAGACATGGGTGCCCATGGCTGCGGTCACTGCCCAGGTAAAGGTCCAGCCGTCGCAGTGGAACATCGGCAGCGTCCACAGATAAACCGAGTCACGGTTAAGTTCCATGGTGGTCATGTTGCCCAGCGCGTTAAGGTAAGCGCCGCGATGGTGATAGACGCAGCCCTTGGGGTTGCCGGTGGTCCCAGAGGTATAGAGCAGCGACAGTGCCTGCCACTCGTCCTCAGGCTGTCCCGCGGGAAAGCTATCGCCGCCTCCCGCGATAAAAGTCTCGTAGTCCATCTCACCAAGACATTCGCCACCTTCACTCTCGGAGTCATCGATATCAATGACCAGCAGTTCTCGCTCCGTTAAGGTGAGCGCTTCTTTAATGACGCCGGAAAACGCTCGGTCGGTCAGCAGCGCTTTGGCTTCGCCATGATCCAGAATGAAGGCGATGGTGCTCGCATCCAGCCGGATATTCAGTGAGTTCAGTACGGCGCCGAGCATCGGCACACCATTATGCGCCTCGAGCATTTCAGGTGTGTTTGCGCCCATGATGGCGACGCAGTCACCGGGACCAATGCCGCGCTCCGCGAGCGCATTGGCCAGCTGGGATGAGCGCGCCAGAAATTGTGCGTAAGAGTAGCGGCGTTGACCATGAATGATGGCAGTGCGTGACGGAATCACCTGTGCCGCGCGACGCAGAAAACTGACAGGCGTCAGGGGCTCAAAGTTGGCGCGGTCTTTCTGGAGTTGTTCTTCGAATATTGACAATTTCTCCCTTTGGCCTCGGCTGTGAGGGAATCTGTTGTTTGGAGTTTAGACATCTGCGAAGACGGGGATCAATTGATCCGAGACAGCGTCATCGATAATTGCACGCCGTAGAAGCGCTTAGGCGGACTCGGCGTGAGTGTAGCGGTAGACCAGTCCTCCAGCCAGCATACCCAGAATTGGCCCTACAGTATAAATCCATAAATGAGTGAGGTCGCCGTGTGCCAGGTAGGGTCCAAGGGCTCTTGCCGGATTCATTGCTGCACCTGCATAAGGGCCCATTAGCATCACCTCAATCCCCACGGTTACACCGACAGGGATAGCGGCGAGTTCCATATGGGCGCGGTGGTGATAGGCAGTTCCACAGATAACCCACATAAGTAGGAACGACAGAAAGAATTCGATCACCAAGGCAACCATCGGAGTGACTCCGATCGCTTCGTTAGGAATATTTGCACCGGTGGTCGCAACCGGACCAATCAGCCAAAGGAGTGAAAACCCAGCCAAGATGGATCCCGCCACCTGGGCAAGCACATAACCAGGAACCAGGCGCCACTCAAGCTCTCCCAGGAATGCTGCAGTCAGAGATAGCGCAGGGTTGACGTGGGCGCCGGATATCTGGCCGAAAGAAAAAATAACAACGGTGATAATTCCGCCTGAAATCAATCCCGATCCTAAGGCGCCGATGTTTGAATAAACCACACTGACCATAACGGCGCCAGCAGCAAAAAACACGAGGGAGAAAGTGCCAATAAATTCGCAGAGATATTTTCTTAAGGCGCTGCTCTTCATCGCTGCAATCTCAGCCGGTCATTTTAAGATAAAGCTGGGGCAGTTTTTCAGGTAAGCGTTCTATTCGGTCAATTACAAGCGAATTTTTGGCGCCAAAAATGACGTCCAAGGATGATGATATTTCCGTCCCAAGGCCGACGCAGAAGACATCAATTCCCTGATGTGTGAGCGACTGAACCGCTCTTCGTGTATCCTCAATCAGATACCGTGAATCCTTGATGTCGAGATCGGAGGGCTCTCCATCGGTGACGATGAGTAGGAGTTTGCGGTAAGTCTCCTGATTTCCGAGATCGACTCCGGCATGTCGAATCGCAGCGCCCATCCTGGTAGAAAGACCGCTTTGCAGTCCAGCCAGATAAGAGTACGCCTGCCTATCAAAGGGTCGACCGAAGTCTTTCAGCCGAAAATAGCGCACGTCCTCACGATTGTTTGAGCAGAAAGCAGCCAAGGCGAAAGGGTCTCCAACACCTGCCATCGCATGCGACAGCAGGGTTGCAGCTTTTACTTCGAGGTCGAGCACAGATTCTGAATCGTTATTGACGATGTCGCTCGTTGACTCGGAGATGTCTAGCAGCACCAATACGGACAGGTCTCGATCCTGTCGCACCCACTGGCCATATACCCGAGGATCGGGAGTAAGACCTGCTCGTTGATTAATGCGCGCTTCGATACAGGCATCGAGATCAAGATATTCCCCTTCAGAAAGACGACGTGCCCGGGTGGGTCTACTGACTTTTACGGCCTTGATTAGAGATGCGACGCGATTGAGGGTATCGATTGTCTGATCAACCGTAAGTTCAATCTCAGCAGCATCTCCCCTCAGAGGAGCGTATTCGACCAGGGTAGTCCAGTCGGGGCGCTCGTGGCCTGTGGCGTAGTCGAACTCAGGATAACGGGCTACGGGCATGCCTTGTGTTTCCTGGACCTCAACCTTTACCGGTGTCGCAGAACTATCAGGGTCTTGTTCTGTTTCCTGACGCTCGGTATCAGGAGGCGTTACATCATCTTCCAGTTGTTCCTCAATCCTGACGGAGGAGAACGTATGTTCTGCATCTAGAGCATCCGGTGGGATTTCTTCGTCACCGAAATCCCATAAGCCGAGATTGTCATCTCGATAGGGCGGTTCGACGACATAACTGTTCATATCAAATTGCCAGCCGACCCGCATCTGGCCTAAATCATTTCCGAGCAGACCTCCCAATTCTCTGCTGATTTGCGGGTCTTCCCAGTCAGCTTCGCGCGAGAAAAATTCAAGCTTGGCTTTTTTTACCCAGCCGTCGTAGTCCGAAAACTCGGGATCGATGAGTGCCCGAGCAAGCCTGGCAAGAAGATTCGGCGCCATCAGGGCATGATTCGGGGAAAGCGCGCTCGGTGTCTGGGCAACATGAAGCGGGAGCCACAAACGTCTCAGTCCGGGCATTTCTCTTATGGCGAGGTTTTCAACCCTGGCATCTTCAATTAGCGAAACAACTGCGACTTGGATTGGTTTGAGCTTTCTCACAGGGAATCGATCCCCGGAGAAGGTCAGATGGGCGCCGATATGGGCTATACAGGCCCGATAAAGATTCGCTGCGTGTTCGCCTTGAAACCCTGGGAAAGAAGTGGGTATGCGGATGACGCCTTGCCCGAATCCGGCCCGCCGTTTGACTTTCTCGTTGGTGCTTAGAGTGGGTTCACGTAACGGCGGAGAAGTGTTCCACAAAGCCCGAAGAAGGAATCGCAACCGGGGCGCCATTGAGGAAAATCCCACCGACTCTGACTCAAACAGCAACCACCGACTGGACTCAGGATTTTCGAAGGAGAAGAACCTGAGTCGCTCTTCTTCATCTCCACCACTAAGCCGGATTCCGGCAAAAATCCAGGCTTCCAGTTGCGAGACCGACAGATCTTTAAGGAGGTCCTCCATGTTCTCCAGGAGTATCAGGGTCGACTCACGGGCAATCGCAGCGAACCGCTCGATCAAGTTAATCCAAGCCCTGAACGCCCGTTGGTCGGGCAGCTTTCGTGCCGCATAAAGCGCCGCCTTCGGAAACTTTGCGGCCTCCAGCTTTCCGGTCTTCGCGGCAATCGCAGAGACCGAGTCAGCCAGATCAAACGCGATTTCTGGTCCTAACTCCTCAGCAATGAGGGGCGCACACTCAATATAGCCGGATACGACCATATCACCGTAACCTGCTGACATGAGACGTCTACAGCAATGTAGCCAGCGAGCATAGAGGTGATCAGGAAACGCTGCCCTAATCGTTGGGGTGTCTACCGATACCGGGAGAGGAGCGTCGAACTGAGGGTTCCGGCCGAGTCGGTTTGTGATATCGGTGACCGGAGGCATTTGATTATTGGTTGATCAGATACAGGCCGATATCGCGGTCGAAAGAGAGTCTCGTAGTTGCGGATCGTCAGTAATTGGGAGAACGAGGGCAATCTGACAAGCATCTTGAAGTGAAAGTCCTCTCTTCACGAGCTTGCCCGCATAGATTAGTGTTCTGGTGGATGCCCCCTCATCCAGTCCAAAGCCTTTTAGATTTCTAGATCTCTCGGCAATATTGACAAGTTTTAGCGCCACATCTATGTCGACGCCCGATTCGTGCGCAACAATATCTGCTTCAAGCGAGGTGTCCGGGTATTTAAAATCCAACGCTGAGAATCGCTGCTTGGTGGATTCCTTAAGATCCTTGAGCACGCTTTGGTATCCCGGGTTGTAGGAGATGACCATCTGAAAATCGGGATGTGCGGTTACGAGTTCGTTGCGTTTCTCTAACGGGAGAACACGCCGGTCATCCGTTAGAGAGTGAATGACCACCGTAGTGTCCTGTCTTGCCTCTACGATCTCATCGAGGTAGCAGATTGCACCATGTCGGACAGCAAGGGTCAGTGGACCGTCGTGCCAGATGGTTCCCTCCCCATCCAGCAGATAGCGGCCGACGAGGTCGGAAGCAGTCATGTCTTCATGACAGGAAACTGTGATTAGCGGTTTCTTGAGGCGATATGCCATGTATTCAATAAAACGGGTTTTACCGCATCCTGTGGGACCTTTCAGCATCATCGGAAGCCGGTCTGCAAAGGCTGCCTCGAAGAATCCGACTTCGTTAGCCAGGGGCTGGTAGTAAGGCTCAGCCTCGATAAGGTATTGGTCTATCGTTGAGCCGAGATCACTTGCTGTCATGGGTGCCGTAGTCATGGGCGGAGTTATTTTTAGGTATGCAGAGCGCGATAATATTCCCGGGAACCAAAACGAGGCGACCTCGTGGGTCGCCTCGTCCTTGTTCCCCGCTTGGAGCCGATCTTATCGGTGTGCGGTTTTCTTGTTTGGAATGCCATCCATCGGGCATTCCTCCGTCCCGACAGTCTCACGAGTTAACGCTTCTACCATTTCGCGGGTGCCTTCCGGATCATTTACCCACTTACTGTAGAACTCGTAAGGGCATTCGGCGACACCGCGATCACCGTCACCCGAATTAATCATACCGGTGTAGCCGCGGTGCACCAGTTTGAATAGGTGGTTGTTTGATTGACCATTCTTTCGTGCATCGCGAATCGCTGATACTGAAAGTTGCGCAAACTGAATACCCATCTCCTCTTCCGCGCACGAACCTAGGGTGCGGCCGTCAAAGCCGATAAGGGCTGAGTAGCCGAAATAGGAATAGACGCCGTCGAAACCAGTAGCATTGGCAACAGCCACGTAGGAGTTGTTAGCCCATGCCATTGCCTTGGCCATCGTTACTTGTTGTTCTTTCGCTGGATACATATAGCCCTGACAACGAACGATCAATTCGGCGCCTTTCATCGCACAGTCACGCCAGATTTCCGGATAGTTTCCGTCGTCGCAGATAATGAGGCTGACCTTCAGGCCTTTTGGGCCGTCAGACACATAGGTGCAGTTGCCAGGATACCAGCCTTCGATCGGGACCCAAGGCATGATCTTGCGATACTTCTGTACAACTTCACCTTGGTCGTTCATGAGGATGAGCGTGTTGTACGGCGCCTTGTTAGGATGGTCCTCGTGCCGCTCACCCGTCAATGAAAAGACACCCCAGACTTTGGCATTACGGCATGCCTGGCCGAAAATCTCAGTCTCTTCTCCAGGGCAGGCAGAAGCGGTCTCATACATCTCCTTCTCGTCGTACATAATGCCGTGGGTGGAATATTCCGGGAAAATCACTAAGTCAAGGCCCGGTAAGCCAACTTTCATCCCCTCGACCATGTCTGCGATCTTGTGACAGTTTTCTATCACTTCAGCCTTGGTGTGAAGCCGCGGCATCTTGTAATTGACTACTGCTGTTCCGACTGTGTCGTTACTACTTCCTATATCACCGTGATACATTTTTCCTCCTATGTTGTCTGATTGAGCGTTCTGCTCGCCTAGATCCCCGCTTTAATAATCTGTTAAACCATCTTCATTCAATCAACACACCAACTTTCATTAAAAAGTTCTGCGCGTCAATCCAAGACTTGTATTGCTTGTCTTCACGAACTATAGACAAATTGGGGCCATTGCACCAGCGCCAAGGGATGCAATAAGAAGCGAAAGTGCAGGGTGCGTTTGCCACAGGCAGCGAGAGACATCAGTGTTTCATCCGAGGGCAAATTTGCTTTGGTCCGGAGATTAACCGCCGTTCTTCTGGCGAGATTCATCTGAGGAATATATTGCACGTTTTTCGGCAGCTCGGGGAAATTAGCAGATTCAGACGATAACTAACCTACTACTGCAAGAAGTGA
This sequence comes from Pseudomonadota bacterium, assembly GCA_016845525.1. Classification (GTDB taxonomy): domain Bacteria; phylum Pseudomonadota; class Gammaproteobacteria; order Arenicellales; family UBA868; genus UBA868. Next base: position 5,441 of record JAERSQ010000015.1, on the reverse strand, counting down.
TAAATACATGATATGCCGGTGATTCCGCAGACCTGAAAGATTTCACCATCATAGAAAAGATATAAGACTTATAAAAAGACAAACCTTCACTTATCGAACAGGTGTTTTTTTTGTGAATGATATGAAATGCACTTGATCAAAATGGTGTGGACTGAACCGATGGATTCTGTGTACGATGGGAGAAATCCCAGGCTCGAATTAGTTTTTACGCTTGATTCGGTTCTGAGGCTCGGTTCGATAGAGGGGACCGAGAGCAGCAGGCGAGAAGCGCTTAAAGGCCGTAGCCAAGCTTGGGAAAATTTAAAGATTAAAGGAAGAAGGCGTAGACGAATAATAAGCAGCGAGGCAGGAGAGGCAAGAAGCAAGACATAAGAGAGTAAGACAGTAGTTGTTTAGGAGAGTTCCAACGTGTCGTAACTTTAATCAACAAGGAGGAAGTTCAATGGAAAGACGAAAGTTTATTAAGTCAGGGGTAGCCGCGGCAGTTGCGGGAGCGATTCCCGCGCCTTTTATTTGGCCCCGCGGTGCAAGTGCTGCGCCTACTGTAAAGATGGGCATATTGCACTCTTTAACCGGAACCATCGCGATAGCAGAAAAATCAGTGGTCGATGCTGAGATGCTGGCCGTTGAAGAGATTAACGCTGCGGGTGGCGTCATGGGTCACCAGATAGAGGCAGTCGTCGAGGACGGTGCGAGTGACTGGCCGACATTTGCTGAGAAGGCGAAGAAACTTATCGGCAAAGACAAAGTTGCAGCGGTCCAAGGTTGTTACACCTCTGCGTCCAGAAAAGCAGTCCTGCCTGTTTTTGAGAAGATGAAGGGTTTGCTGTATTACCCGACCTATTACGAAGGTTTGGAGATCTCTCCGAACATCATGTACACCGCTCAGGAAGCGACGCAGTCGTCTATTGCGGCAACGGAGTGGCTGGTCAAGAACAAGGGAGATACCTTTTACATGGTTGGCTCAGACTACATCTGGCCTCGCACGACAATCAAACTTTCAAATATGACGCTGAAGCGTTTGGGTGGTAAGTCGCTGGGCGAAACCTTTTACCCCTTGGGGCATATCGAATGGTCGTCGGCGATTAACAAGATTAAAGCTTCTAAGCCCAAAGTGGTGCTTAACTGCGTGGTCGGAGGCAGTAACGTAGCTTTCTTCAAGCAGATGAAGGCGGCTGGCATTATCGATGATCCGGATATCACTGTGCTTTCGCTTGCGGTCTCCGAAGAAGAGGTGTCAGGTATCGGACGCGAAAATGCAGCGGGCAGCCTGACCCTGATGGGTTACTTCCAGAGTTTAGAAAATGCGGCCAACAAAAAGTTTGTTTCTGCCTTCAAGGCGAAATACGGCCAGGATCGCGTCACCGGGGACACCTTGGCTTGTGGATATACGGGCGTTTATCTTTGGAAAGACGCCTGCGAGAAGGCAGGTAGTTTTGCTGTTCAGGACGTGATAGCTGCCTCGTCAGAGTTGCCGATCGACGGTCCGGAAGGGAGCGTGAAGTTCCATAAAGATAACCACCATCTGTGGAAGTATGCTCGGGTCGGGGAATTTTTGCCGGACGGCCAGGTCAACATGATCTATGAGTCTGATCTGATTGAGCCAGATCCGTTCCCGAAAGTCGTTTAAACGGTTGGGAATAACATAATCAAGTAAAACTTGGTTATATTTGAAGGCGTACGGAGAGGGGCTGCTCCCCGGAGCAGCCCCTTATTTTTCAGAGGCGTTAGGGGCTTCCCAAGATTTACCTCTAAAAACGTAATTTGATGAGGACGCAATGACTCTCGAAGTGTTTGCAATGCAGGCCTTCACTGGCTTAAGCATTTTTACCATCTTGATGCTGATGGCGTTGGGGCTTGCAATCGTCTTTGGACTCATGGGTGTCATCAACATGGCTCACGGAGAACTGATGGCGATGGGGGCTTATGTTACTTACGGAACATCAATCCTTTTCGAGACCTTTTTTCCAGGCTGGATGGGAATTTACTTTATCGTCGGCATTTTGCTGGCTTTCTGTGTCACGTTTTTGTTCGGGATTTTATTGGAAAAAGGCCTCATTCAATTTCTCTATAAAAGACCGCTAGACACGCTGCTGGCTACCTGGGGCGTTGGGCTGATTCTGCAGCAAATATACCGCCAATTCATCAATCCCCGGCCGGTAGAGGTTCCCACTGCAACTTGGCTTCAGGGCGCCTGGGAGATTACCGATGTTGTCGCTTTCCCTCTTAGCCGGCTTTTTATCATAGGCCTCGCGATCGTTACTGGGTTACTTGTATATCTATTACTTTATAAGACAAGGGCCGGACTTTTAATTCGGTCCGTTACTCAGAACCGGGAAATGAGCGGCGCCGTCGGGATCAATCAGAAGAAGGTCGATACCTTCACCTTTGCGCTTGGTTGCGGGCTTGCAGGGATTGCGGGAAGTTCCTTTACGATGCTCGCTTCCACAGCGCCAGATACCGGTCAAGCTTATATTGTCGATACTTTCATTGTGGTTGTGTTCGGCGGTGTCGAGAGCTTGCTCGGAACGGTATTCGCGGCGTTTCTCATTGGACAATTCCAGGGACTTTCGGAGTATTTCCTAAGCGGCTCCATGGCTCGGGCGTTGATATTGCTTATGGTCATCGTTGTACTCTTTTTCCGGCCGAATGGCCTGTTTGCAACAAGGGTGCGACGGTAGAGTGAAAAGTTCAGAAACACATTCAGGCGGTAGCACGTTGGTCGGGTTTCTGGATCGATTTGGTCTTGTCATTCTTGCGATATTCGTCCTCGTTGTGCTTCCGCTGGCGCTTGACACGTTTCGTTTAGGCCTGGCTGCAAAGTACCTTTGTTTTGCTTTTCCCGCGGTCGGGATCGTTCTGCTTTGGGGATACGGAGGCATCCTTAGCCTTGGCCAAGGAGTCTTTTTTGGGCTCGGCAGTTACATGATGGCCATGTTTTTAAAACTGGAGAGTGCGGCAAACGCAGACTCATCGTCAGGGACTCAGCTTGCCGCATTTTTCGGAACTGCGGGCCTGCCAGACTTCATGGCTTGGAACAGCGTTGAGAAGTTACCCTGGTGGTGGGAGCCGTTCCATCATATCTGGTTTACTGTCCCCGCAATTCTGATTATCCCTGCAGCGCTGGCATTCCTTCTTGGGTACGCAAATTTTCGCCGCCGAGTAAGCGGAGTCTATTTCGCTATTGTGACTCTCTCTGTCTCGGCAATCATGGCAATCATGATTATCGGGCAACAGGGTGTGACCGGTGGAATCAATGGCATTACTGACTTTAAAACGTTTCTCGGCTTGGACCTTGATAATGACCGGGCAAAGTTGGTCATGTATTTCATTACAGCCGTGTTATTGATTTGCATCGTTGCTGCAGGGCAATTTATTCTAAGGAGCCGTCTGGGCCGAGTCTTGGTCGCGATTCGGGATGGTGGAGATCGCGTCCGTTTTACGGGCTACGACTCGGCGATGTTTCAGGCCTTTGTGTTTGCGGTTGCTGCGCTCTTCGCGGCTATCGGCGGCGCCATGTTCACAATCCAGATTGGGCTAGCCTCACCCGCGCTGGTCGGAATTATTCCGTCGATTGAAATGGTGATCTATGCGGCGGTTGGAGGGCGTCTTTCTCTGATCGGGGCGGTCTACGGGGCGTTTTTGGTCAATCTGGCGAAGACATTCTTCTCGGAAAGCTTCGTCGAGTACTGGATTTATTTTATCGGGGGCTTGTTCGTCATTGTTGTTATGTTTTTGCCGAAAGGGTTAGTGGGCATCCTTGACTACTTTCGTGGTGGAAGTAAATCTGAACGGTAAGTAGACAATGGACGACATTCTATCGGTCAATGGGCTCACCGTTTCCTTTGATGGATTCAAGGCGCTTGATAGCCTGGATTTTTCGGTTCGGCAGGACGAACTGCGCGTGGTGATAGGCCCCAATGGTGCCGGAAAGACTACGTTACTGGATCTGATCTGCGGCAAGACGAAACCGGACAGCGGCTCGATCAACTTTAAAGACCAAGATGTCACTGGCATGATCGAATATCAAATCACGAGGGCCGGAATCGGCCGTAAGTTCCAGACGCCTTCGATCTACCAGGATCTTACGGTACATGAAAACCTGGAAATCTCTTATCCCGAGAAGCGTAGTGTTTTTGGATCATTATTCTTCAAGTCCTCTGCTGAGCTGGTAGAGAAGATTAATGGTGTAGCCGAACAGATTTTCCTGACGGATGAGTTAGATTCGAAGGCAGGTGTTCTTTCTCATGGGCAAAAACAATGGCTGGAGATAGGCTTGTTGCTGATGCAGGATCCAGAGCTACTTTTGTTGGATGAGCCAGTGGCGGGCATGAGCGCAAAGGAGCGTGAGTCGACGGCAGATCTGTTACGTTCGGTATCTAAAGGACGATCCGTGATTCTAATTGAGCATGACATGGCGTTTGTCGAGAAAATCGCGCAAACCGTTACGGTCCTGCATCAAGGACAAAGGCTCGCCGAGGGTAGTATGCAGCATGTTCAGAACGACCAGCGCGTCATTGATGTATATCTGGGAGATTGAGATCAATGAACGCGCTTGAAGTCGCTGGACTACACGTCTCTTATGGAGAGAGCAGAATTATCGAGGACGTTAGTCTCCGCATTGCGGAAAGGGAGTCTCTCGCCTTAATGGGCAGAAACGGCATGGGCAAGACCACTTTGCTTAAAGCATTGATAGGAATGTTGCCAATAGACAGCGGGTCAGTGAGGCTCCGCAATAGAGACGTCACAGACTTGGCAAGCCATAAACGTGTCGAGGCTGGTCTGGCGTACGTGCCACAGGGCCGAATGATCTTCCCTTACCTCACCGTTGAGGAGAACCTTCTTGCCGGGATGGAGACTGTGAAAGAAAAACTCATCCCCGACTTCGTCTATGACGTCTTTCCAGTTTTAAAGGAAATGCGGAGCCGTCGCGGTGGGAATTTGTCCGGGGGCCAGCAGCAGCAGTTGGCGATTGCCCGAGCACTTGTCAGTCGTCCTAAAGTCTTTCTGTTAGACGAACCAACAGAGGGTATCCAGCCTTCGATCATCAAGGATATCGCGAAGACGTTGAACGAATTACGCGCTGAGATGGGTTTTGCACTTCTTGTGACGGAGCAAGCGCTAAGCTTTGCTATGGATACGGCGGACCGGTTTTTAATTATCGAGCGGGGCCGCATCGCGCACGAAGCAACTCGCGACAATGTAGATGAGGCGGAGATAAGGTCTTACCTGACGATCTAATTGGCAGCTTTAATCTCGCAAGTAACTACGTTTTGCCGTTAATTTAAGAGTATGGGTAATTCGGTGATGCTGAGGATAAATGGGATTGTGGGATATCTCAGTGATGCGGGCGTCAGCGAAAAAGTCCACTCTCTCCAGCATCAGGGTCGACTCGAGATCCTGTTGATTCAGCCTCAGGATGTCGCGCGTCATCGTTTGCG
>JAERSQ010000014.1 GCA_016845525.1 Pseudomonadota bacterium | reverse complement strand
CGAACTTGCGGGTGTTGCCGACCGGAGCGGCCAAGCCCTCAACCCGCCCGCGACTCTTCTGAGAGACAAAACGGTAGATGAGCCAGACCGCACTGAACGAAAGCCAAAAACCCGGTGACGCAACACGCAATGGAAAAGCGCTGGCGACCAGAAACATCGATGCACCCAGCAGCGTATCCAGAGAACTGCGTGTGGATGCCAACAAAAGAATCCCCCCGATGAGAACCATGATGAGCGCCCGGACGGTGGAGATCGGCAACCCTGCGACCAGCGAGTAACCCAAGGCAGTAACGATCCCGGCTACCACTCCTGCATGCCGGGCCGGGATGAAAGAACAACATCTCGCAAAAAGCCGACAGCTTCCCGCGGCCAGGCTGAATGCAAACAGCGCGGCCAAACCGATGTGAAGACCCGAAATAGCCACTAAATGACTCAATCCCGATTCGCGCAATAGACGTCGCTGCGCGCGGTCCAGCCCGGACCGCTCGCCAACCGCAAGTGCAGTCAGCATCTGCTTGTTGACAAGTATCGCGGAACTGCTGAGGTGATTCTTAAAGCCCAGGCGGAACCGGTCTACAGCTGTGAAGAGATCCCCCGGTGAGTCAAAATTCTTGGTTCCTTCCCGGACGTAGCCTGTTGCCCGAATGCCGTTTTCCAGAAGAAAGCGCTCATAGTCAAAACCATGCTGATTTCTATACCCTCTCGGCGATCGCAGTTTTACCTTTAACCTCCACTGATCTCCGGGCGTGAGCACATTCGGGCTCTCGTACCATCTCAAACGGACCGTGCGCCCTGCCAAGTCCGCACCGGTCTGCCAGTCTGCCTCCAGGATCAGGAAGTCAAAACGGATACGTTGGACACTTTGATTGGGTATTCCGATTACGGTCCCCAGAATTTCATGGGTCGCGCCATCGTCCGTATCAGTAATACGTTGATCTAAGGCGTGGTGATAGACGCTGTTTCCCCAAACCAGGCCAAACACGAATATCGGCAAAAGCCGAAGGCCCGGACCGAAACATAACCCCGCGCCGGTGATTGCCATGGCGGCAAGGACCTCCGGCGGGATGAGTGATCGCTGGAGCGTGACAGCGCAGACTCCTAAAGAAAACGCCACGGCCCAGATGAGACGACGGTTCACGAGACAATGACCTGGACTCTGGTTCCAAAATCAGGTCAGTGTAGTGACGCGACCCCCTCGTACGCTGTGATGTTTTCACACCCTCAGCGCTTGACCGGCGCCGGGAGCCGCCGAGCAATCAGGTCACCCGCTCAGGGCAGTTGATGCAGTCTTCCGTCCCGTAGTTCGTATTGAACTGATAGGCTTCGCGCAAACTGCAGATCATGGGTGGCGACGATCAGGGCGAGTTTCTCGGTTTCCATCAGTTCCAACAAGAGTTCCTGCACCTGGGCCGCCGTCTTCTGGTCAAGGTTTCCTGTAGGTTCATCTGCCAAAACACAATCGGGATAGGTCACAAGCGCCCTGGCGACTGCGGCGCGCTGGCGTTCGCCCCCGGACAGTTCCGCCGGCTTGTGCTTGAGGCGATGAGAGAGTCCGACTCGCTCCAGGATCAGGACTGCCTGTTCCGTTGAGTCTGCGACGGAGTCTCCGCGTATCAACAACGGCATCGCCACGTTTTCCAGGGCAGAAAACTCTGGGAGCAGATGATGAAATTGGTACACAAATCCCAGATGGCGGTTTCGCACTTCGCCCAATTGCGCTGCCGTTAGTCCCGTTAAATTCTGACCGGATAAAAACACTTCTCCTGACGTTGGACCCATCAGGCCGCCCAGAGTATGCAGCAGTGTGCTCTTACCGCTACCTGAGGCGCCAACGACGGAAACACTTTCACCCGCCGGAATGCTGAGATCGATTCCATGCAGCACTTCAACGGAAAGACCGGGCTCTGAGAAGGTTACACAAACCTGTCGGCAGGCAACCACGATCTCCTGCTTACTCATAACGGAGCGCCTCCGCCGGTTGGGTGCGGGATGCGCGCCAAGCCGGATACAGGGTTGCGGCGAGACAAATCAGAAAAGACACTCCAGAAATCAGGTAGACGTCCGGCCATTTGAGTTGGGCAGGAAAGTCGCTTATGACGTAGACACTGGCAGGAAAGAATTCAATTCCAAACAGGTTTTCAACCCACGGTACCAAGGTCTCGATATTGAGCGCAGTAAGCACCCCCAAGACGCCGCCGACAAGCGTTCCCCCGAAGCCGATCACAACACCCTGTACGATAAATACCGCCATAACCTGCAATGGCCCCAGACCCAGGGTGCGAAGAATGGCAACATCGGCACGCTTGTCGGTCACCACCATGACGAGGGTTGAGACAATATTGAACGCCGCCACTGCAATAATCAGCAACAGAATCACAAACATGACGCGTCGCTCTATCTTTAGTGCAGTGAAGAAATTTGCGTGCTCACGTGTCCAGTCAGTCAATCGAAAATTGCCGCCGAGGCGTTGTCGCAACTGCTGGCTCACCAGCGGTGCCCGGTAGATCTCTTCAAGCCGCAGCCTCACGCCGGTTACGCCTCCTTCTGTCTCCAGCAATCTGGCAGCGTCTTCGAGGTGAATCAATGCGATGCCGGAGTCATATTCATACATATCCATTTCAAAGATTGCGCTGACCTCAAACCGACGCATTCGGGGAAGCAAGCCGGCCGGCGTAATCTTGCCCTTCGGCGCGATCAGGGTGACCCGGTCGCCCACGCTCACGCCAAGGGAGCGCGCCAGTTGCGCGCCGAGCACGATATTCCAGCCGCCCTGTCTAAGGGAGTCGGATTCACCAGCCGTCAGGTGGTCAAGGATGTTCGATACTTCTCTCTCCTTTTCTGGAAGCACGCCCCGAATCAGCACCCCGGAAACCGTATCCGCGCGGGTGAGCAAACCCTGGCCAAAAATAAACGGGGCTGCCGCCAACACTTCTGGATGTTCGGAGACCGATCGGGAAAGTGCCGACCAATCCTCAAGCCATCCGGTTCGAGCGCTGACCGTCGCGTGGGAAGCCACAGTCAAAATCCGCTCCCGAAGCTCGCGCTCAAAGCCGTTCATGACGGACAGGACCGTGATCAACGCCCAGACGCCGATGGTGATTCCCAGAATCGAGACACCTGAAATGAAAGAGACGAAATGATTCCGGCGCCGTGCCCGGGTATATCGGAGGCCAATAAACAACGCAACGGGACGGATCATGACAGCCTCGTCGGCTCTCGTCGTCTAGTCGACGGATTCCGGACGCATATGGGGAAACAGCAATACGTCGCGGATTGAGGGGCTATCCGTGAGAATCATGACGTACCGGTCTACGCCGAGTCCGCCCCCCGCATTAGGCGGCAGACCATATTCCAATGCCATGACATAGTCCGCATCATAGAACATCGCCTCTTCATTTCCCTGGGCCTTCGCCTGCGCCTGCTCGCGGAATCTTTGCGCCTGATCTTCCGGGTCATTCAGTTCTGAAAATCCGTTGGCCAATTCGCGTCCGGCCGCAAACAGCTCAAAGCGGTCGGTGAACTCCGGATCATCATCCTGACGGCGCGACAATGGGGACACCTCGGCCGGATATCCGGTGATAAATGTCGGTGCGGTCAGTTTGCTCTCGACGGTTTCTTCAAAAAGGGCAAGAAGCAGTTCACCGGCGGTCAGTTGCTGCACGTCTTCCAGGCCCGCAGATGCGGCGCACCGGGCGAGCGCGTCGGGATCTGCGCAATCTGCAACGGAGAGTTGAGAATTGTGTTCACAGACCGCCTCCGCCATGGTCAGCCGGTTAAATCGTGTTGAAAAATCGATCTTCTCCCCCTGATAGCTCAGGCAGGTTTTACCTGTCACCTCTCCCGCGACTTCCCGAAGCATTTCCTCGGTTAGATCCATATAGTCCACGAAATCCACATATGCTTCGTTATATTCGAGCATGGTGAACTCGGGATTATGCTGGGTGCTGAGGCCCTCATTTCTGAAGTTCCGATTCAATTCATATACTTTCTCGAAGCCGCCCACCAGGCAGCGCTTGATCGCAAGCTCCTGGGCGACACGAAGATACAGGTCTACATCGAGGGCATGATGGTGTGTGACAAAGGGCCGGGCGTTCGCCCCACCGGGGATCGACTGCATAATCGGCGATTCGATTTCCAGGTAACCCCGACGATCCAGAAAACGGCGCAATGCGGTAATGGTGGCCGCTCGTTTGCGAAAGACATCGCGTGACTCCTGATTTACCAGAAGATCAACATACCGACGCCGGTATCGGGTTTCGATGTCAGTCAGGCCGTGGTATTTCTCCGGCAGTGGATGCAATGACTTCACCAGCAGTCGGAAGTCGCGAACATTGATCGTCAACTCCCCTGTACGCGTTTTAAACAAGACTCCTGTGAGCCCGACGATGTCCCCGATATCGATTTTCTTGAAAACGCTGTTGTAGACCCCCTCCGGCAGAGCGTCGCGCTGGGCGTAAATCTGAATATCTCCGGACTCATCACGGACATGGGCAAACGCGGCTTTGCCCATCACGCGTCGGGTCATCAGACGACCTGCAATACGCACTTCCACCGGATTGGCTTCAAGCGCGTCGTTCTCTTCGTTTCCGAATTTCTCCAGCAGCCTTGCCGCCTCCGAATCACGCCGGAAGTCATTTGGAAAAGGGTTCCCGGCCTCACGCAGGGTACTGAGCTTTGCGCGACGCTGTGCGACCTGCTCGCTATCCGTTTCGTTATTGTGCTTCATTGCCTCATGTTCCCAATTACAGGCCGGCTTTCAGGCTGGCTTCAATGAATAACCCAAGATCCCCGTCGAGGACGGCCTGCGTATTACCCGTCTCGACCCCGGTCCGGAGATCCTTAATACGAGACTGGTCCAGAACATAGGAGCGAATCTGACTGCCCCAACCTATGTCCGCCTTGGACTCCTCAAGCTCCTGCTGCTTTTCACGCTTCTCGCGCATTTCGGCATCATACAGCCGCGCCCGCAGCATGTTCATCGCCTCAGCTCGGTTACGATGCTGAGAGCGATCGTTTTGACACTGGACCACGATTCCCGATGGCAGATGGGTAATCCGGACAGCCGAATCCGTACGGTTAACATGCTGCCCGCCCGCGCCGCTCGCTCGATAGGTATCGATTCTGAGATCAGCCGGATTGACCTCAATCTCAACACTCTCGTCCACCTCAGGATACACGAACACCGACGCAAATGAAGTGTGGCGTCGATTGCCAGAATCAAACGGGGACTTGCGTACCAGGCGATGGACGCCCGTCTCGGTTCTCAGTTTGCCGAACGCGTACTCCCCTTTCACCTGAATCGTCGCACTTTTGATGCCAGCGACCTCCCCGTCGGAACGCTCGACCAGTTCAGTTGCCAGCCCCTCATCCTCTGCCCACCGCAGGTACATGCGCAGAAGCATATCTGCCCAATCCTGCGCCTCGGTTCCCCCTGAGCCCGCCTGTATGTCCACAAAAGCATTTGCACCATCGAGTTCGCCGGCAAACATTCTCAGGAACTCGAGCTTTTCCAGTTGCACAAGCGCCTGGTCCGCTTCAATGGAGATCAATTCCAGCGATTCGCTGTCTTCCTCTTCGCGGACCATCACCAGCAGCTCGGAGGCTTCGGCTGTCTTGAGCGCCAGGTCATCCAGAGCGGTGGTGCTGGCCTCAAGGCTAGCGCGCTCCTGACCCAATTGCTGCGCTTCCTGGGGGTCATCCCAGACGTTGGGATCTTCTAGCCGGAGTAAAACTTCCTCCAACCGCTCTTTTCTGCCATCGTAGTCAAAGATACCCCCTAAGCGACTCAATCCGCTCGGCGATATCCTTCAGACAGTGGGAGAGCTCTGCTGTTTCTAACATTTGGTCCTACCATGATCGTTAAGAGCGCAAGGATACCGAAATTCCCGTGAATGATAATCCCTTGGCCGATATCCCATGCGATTTTTGGAAATACCTCTTATGAGAGAGTCGAGACGGCTTCAAGAATGTTGTCTGTGATTTGCGCATCAAGGACAATGCCGGCATCTCCCTCGAACCAGCCACATAACCCCTAATCAAATGATTATCGGAGTTCCCAGCGAGCGCGCCCCGGGCGAAAAACGTGTTGCTCTGAGCCCCTCCTCCGTCGCGGCGGCTATAAAACTTGGCTTTAAGGTCAATGTCCAAGCCGGTGCGGGCACTGGGGCAGGCTTCTCTGACTCAGAATACCAAGAACACGGCGCGGAGATCATTGACTCACCCAATCAGATTTATCAGGGCAGTGATGTCATCATCAAAATTCGCCCGCCGGTTCACGACAGTCCACAAGCCGAAGACGAACTTTCCCTCCTTGAACGAGGCAAGACCCTAATCTCTCTCATCGGACCGGGGCAAAACCCGGACCTGCTCGACACCCTCGCACAACATGGGATTACGACTCTTGCTATGGATGCCGTTCCGAGAATATCTCGGGCCCAGAAACTCGACACGCTCAGTTCCATGGCCAACGTGGCCGGATACCGTGCGGTGGTTGAGGCAGCAAATCACTTTGGACGCTTTTTCACAGGGCAAGTGACAGCCGCCGGGAAAGTCCCGCCCGCGAAAGTACTGGTGATCGGAGCCGGCGTTGCCGGGCTCGCTGCAATTGGTGCCGCCACCGCCATGGGTGCTGTTGTACGTGCATTTGATACCCGGCCGGAAGTCAAAGAGCAGGTCGAAAGCATGGGTGCGGAATTCCTGATGCTGGACTTCGAGGAAGAAGGCTCAGGACAAGGCGGCTATGCCAAGGTCATGAGTGAGGCGTTTATCGCCGCTGAGATGAAGCTGTTCGAGGAACAGGCACGTGACGTCGATATCATCATCACGACTGCGCTGATCCCGGGCAAGCCTGCCCCCAAGTTGATCCTCGCTGATACCGCCCGGCTCATGCGGCCTGGCAGCGTCGTTGTGGATCTCGCCGCAGAACAGGGGGGCAACTGTGAACTCACCCGCCCTGGCGAGGTGGTCAAGGAAGACGGCCTTACCGTTATCGGCTTCACGGATCTCCCGAGCCGAATGGCGGCCCAATCCAGCCAGCTCTACGGCAATAATGTGGTGCACCTGCTGACAGAGCTTTGTCCTGAAAAAAATGGCCAAATCGAAGTCGATATGGATGATGAGGTCATCCGCGGGCTGACCGTTGTCCATAACAGCGAAGTAACCTGGCCCCCTCCGGCCCCTCGCCTGTCAGCTGCCCCTCCTCCGGTTGAGAGGGCTCCCGCGACACCGCCCAAGGTTGAAGCAG
>JAERSQ010000013.1 GCA_016845525.1 Pseudomonadota bacterium | reverse complement strand
CCGATGGCGCTCGTGAGCTGATTACGGCAACCATCGCTCAGTATCGTGATGTCTACAAACAGCTGGGAATGGAAGTTAAGTAAGCTGACCTCAGCTTGAAAACTGTTGAACGGTCGGGAGCGGTGCGAAGCTGCTCCTGACCGTTTGGCTTTTCAATTTCTTTTTCTGTACCGGTAAGTCATGGGAAAACTGCGTCTGGGCCACATCTGCGAAGCCGTCTTCTGGCTGGCGCTGGCTGCGTTCCTGTATATCGAGTCCTTTGAATTTGATCGTGGTATAGAAATCTATAAATTCGGCGCGACCGGTTGGCCGAGGGCGTTACTGCTCCTCGTCGCGGTCGCTGCAGTGGGGCAGTTCCTGTTTCAGTTCGTTGCGGGAGACAAAGCAACCTCAGGCACCGTTGGCGCAGCAACAGATGATGGCGCCGAGGAAGCAGCGCGCCAGTCGGGGCATTCCCATTTTCGCTGGTATATCTCCACCTTCTGCCTTCTGATCCTGCCGTTCCTGTATATGCGCGCCCACGATCTGGTGGGGATGTTTCTGGAACTCGACAAGGAAGGAATCCATTCAGTCAAGTTAATGGCGGCGCCGGTCCTGCTTGTGGTCTACCTCCTGCTGGCAAGAGGCAACCACGTTGGCGCTATCCTCACGCTCCCGTTGTTTTTCGCGGCTTTGCTTGAGGATCTGGGTTTTTATTCGATGGCGCCCCTTTTTATTGTGGGCGTTACGTTACTGATGGGGGAACGTCGCCCGAAATGGATAGCGCTAACGGCGGCCCTGATCATGGGCGTTTTGCTTTTCACTTTCGTCAGCCTCTTATATGTCGGTCTTCCCACCGGCAATATCAGTCCCTTTTACGACCTGAGTCACTGGATCGTGACCCTGATCCAATAACGCCGAGGCAGAGAGTCCAGTGGATCCATTCAGTAACTTTATTACCGGAACGGTTACGCTTTTCAGCGATCCGCTCGGCATCCTGATTTTCTTTGGCGGGGTGGTCGGCGGAATGCTCTTTGGGGCGATTCCGGGAGTCAGCATGCTGACCCTGGCGGCCATACTGCTGCCATTCACGGCTCACCTCTCGGCAGAGCACGGCATCATGCTGTTCTCGGTGATCTACTGCACCGGGGTATACGGCGGGGCAATTACGGCGATTCTGTTTAATATTCCCGGGGCGCCGGAGAATGCGCCGACCGCGTTTGATGGGTATCCCATGACCCGTAACGGGCAGGCCGGCAAGGCAGTGGGCGCTGCGGTGATGTGTTCAGCCATCGGGGGGACCGTATCGGCGGTCATCATGATGGCGGCCACTGCACCTATTGCCAACTGGGCTATCTCTGCCTTCGGTCCTCCTGAAATTTTTGCGCTGGTCTTTTTCGGCCTGGCGGTTGCCGCCACGGTAGGCGCCAGGACATTGTGGAAGGGCTGGTTGTCCATCCTTCTTGGACTGATGATCGCGGTCGTCGGGATGGACCCGGTGGGGGGCATCGAACGCTACGACTTCGATATGCCGTATCTATTGGCGGGCATTCATTTCATTCCCACCATTTTGGGTTTCTTTGCTGTATCCGAAATCTTTGTCCAGGCGGAAAGAAAAGCGACGGGGGTTTATGAGGCACCCAAGCTTAGTGTGAATTTTCCTTCGGTCGCGGAACTGATCGCGCATAAGTTTGCTGTTGTGCGCTCGATCGTGATCGGCTTTTTCTGCGGTATCCTGCCGGGGATCGGCGCGACGCTGGCTGCATTCATGGGCTACAACGAAGCCGTCAGGTGGTCCAAGGACCGTAAGGCATTCGGTACCGGAAAGTTGGAAGGGGTGATCTCTTCTGAAACCGCCAATAACGCCGCGACCGGTGCGGCCATGATTCCGCTGCTGGCACTAGGATTGCCGGGCGGAGCCCTCACCGCAATGATGGTAGGCGTCTTTCAGATGCACGACATGGAACCGGGGCCGCTGGTGTTTCTGAATAGCCCGGATTTGGTCTGGGTGGTGTTCGCCGCCATGTTCTTTGCCAACCTGTCTATTCTGTTCGTCGGCTTTCTGGAAACCAAAACCATCATTAATCTTCTGCGAATTCCATGTCAGTTCCTGGCTCCGCTGATTCTGCTGCTGGCTACTGTGGGAGCCTATGCGGTCCGGGGGCTCGTGATTGATGTCGTGGTGATGTTCATCGCGGGGGTCGCGGGCTTTTTTCTCCGGCGTTCGGGGTACTCCGTCGCAGGCATCGTGCTGGGACTGATTCTCGGCAAGATCGGCGAGCAGACGTTTGCCCAGGCGATGCAGATGCTGCATTTCGAGTGGACCGGATTCCTTAATCGCCCCATCGCGGCGCTCCTGATCGTGGCGGCGCTTTTGACCATAGCGGGCAGTATCTACAGCGCGTTCTTCAGAAAAGATCGACAGTAGGATTTTCAGAAGGGGGGCACCGATGAAAAGGATGTCCGTTATCCGTTTCAAGCCAAAACCCAACTGCTACGAGGAGTTCCTCGCGGCACTGACAGCACTGCAGGCCGAACGAGCGCAGGCAGATCCCCCAGCCGCCTGGACGTTAAAACGAGGCGATGAACTGATTCGGGTGGTGATTCGAGACGAAGAGGAATTTGCCGCCGATGTGAGCAATACCGATTGGCTCGACTCTGTGCGGCATCTGCTTGAAGAACATAATGAAGTGGATCGTCATGCTATTGCCCTTACCGGGGAAATTCTCGATCTCGGTTAGCGTTGTTCCAGGGAATCCAGCGACTTAATACGCCAATCTCGCAGCATCGGGCAAGGTTGAATGCAACGTTATGCCTGACCGGTTCGAGAAGCCTGTGTATTACTCTGGACACCGTCGCGCGCGATGCCTTAGTGTCTGGGTCTGTGGGTCGATTGACCGGTAAACCCAGTTATCTTCCGGAGACCGTATGGAAATTCCTTTGAGCCCCATGGAGTTCGCCCGCCGAGCCAGGCGGCTTTATCCCAACGTGGAGGGGGTAGTCGACGGCGACCGCAGGTTTAGCTACTCCGAATTTCTAGAAAGATGCGATCGTTGG
>JAERSQ010000012.1 GCA_016845525.1 Pseudomonadota bacterium | reverse complement strand
GGTGACAAGCAGAAATACATCTTCCGTATCGCACCGCTCAGTTCCTGGGCGTCCGGCGTGATCTGGCAATTTGCGGCTCAAGCGCCCGGCGTGAAGAAAGTCGCCATCGTGACCGAGAACACTGACTACGGTATCCCTGCTGCGGCGGAGTGCGAAAAAGGTCTTGCCTCCAAAGGGATCAGCAGTACAACCTTTGGTGTGGATATCGGTACGCAGGACTTTGCCGGTATCGTGGAGCGTGTCAAAGCCGAAGATCCGGATTACGTGATCGTGCTGCTGACGGGTGAAGCCGGTTACAACTACGCACAGCAGGCAGCTGATGCGGGCATTGGTCCGATGGATATGATGTTCCATGCCAACCAGGCGGGGCTCGAGAGTAAATCCTGGTGGGAGAATGTCCCCGATGGCAATCTGGCCTTTATGGCGAGAATCGGGGTCCCGGAGACCATGTATAACGAAACCGCTTTGAAGTTTGCTGAAGACTACAAGGCCAAAACGGGCAAAACCGGTGTTGAAAGCTATGCTCTGGAAGCCTATGACTCCATTGGCGTGCTGGCCCAGGCGATTAATGAAGCGGGTTCCACCAACGGGGATGCCATCGTGGATGCGCTGGAAAACATCAGCCATGACGGCACCCTGGGGCGGATTTACTTCCCCTATGGCACCAAGAAAGATCCTTCTGCCGACGGCAAAGGAGACGAATGGTGGCATCAGTGGCCTGATCCTGCGATCACAATGGTTCAATACCAGAAAGAGGGCGAGCCTTCAAATACGATGACGATTGTCTATCCGGACGTCTATAAGACAGGCGACCCGATCTACGTCGGAAACTGATCGTATTTTCTGATCTAGTCTGCAAGCGGGGCGGATGTGATTCATGTCCGCCCCGCTCCCTTTTTTATCTGTTGCGCTAAGTGGCGGGACTGTCGACAGGAATAAATCTGAGCAATGCAGTACTCAAGTATTTTCTGGTGGACCATCCTCTGGGTAGTTTTTTGGGCTGTTACCGGCGGGATCGGGACTCGCAGAGTCTATCTGCGTAAAGACCTGGATACCTCCAACGCAACACTCGGCGGTTCGCTGATCGGTGCCGCGTTTGGTCCGTTCGGGTTGGCACCGCTCTGGTGGAAAAGCCCCGAAATCGGGCGCGTCATGATCACCCTGTCGTCGCTGGTGGTGATCGGCATCATCGCCGTGGCATTCGCCAACGCGGATCCTGAAAACAACTGTGTCTCAAACGGATCGTTTGTCGCGTCTCAGATCACCAACGGACTCATCATCGGGATCATTTATGGGCTGATGGCCATGGGCCTCACGTTGATCTTTTCAATCCTCGGGATCGTCAGTTTTGCGCATGGCGCCTTCTACATGATCGGCGGCATGCTGGTCTACTACATCATCAATGTCTGGTTCCCCGGCACACACCCCCTGATTGGTGTGTTGGGGTCATGCTTGATTACTTTCGGACTCGGTGCGCTTTTTGAGCGGCTTTTCCTGACCCCGATGTACGACGGACGGGTCGAGCGGCCCGTCGAGTACGGCATTCTCGTGACTTTTGGTCTGTCTTTTACTCTGACTTATCTGGTCGCAGCCTTGGCCGGCTTCAATCCGGTAAAGGTAAAGCGGTTTTTTGATTTTCCAAGGATCCGGCTGCCGGACAGTTCGGATCCCTGGCTGATCAAGACGAGTCGGGGCAACATGGAGCTGTTCGATACCGTCTCGATCTCCAATCCCCGGTTTGTGGCGGCGATCCTTTCCATCATGGTGCTGATCGGGTTGCTGTTGTTCCTTCATCGTACCTGGACTGGTAAGGGGCTTCGGGCCGTCAGTCAGGATCGGGATGCCGCAGCCATCACAGGGATCAACCCCAATCGGATGAACATGCTGGCTTTTGCGTTAGGCTGTATGATCGCCGCGCTATCGGGTGCCGTACTGGTTCAGGCTTTTTCATGGTTGCCGGTCGTTGGCCTCATTCCCGAGATGCGGTCTTTTGTCATCGTGGTGCTGGGGGGTCTAGGATCATTGCCGGGCGCGTTTGTGGGCGGCACACTCGTGGGACTGGTGGAAGCTGCCGGGACGGGCTGTGTGCCCAATCCCCAAAAGGCGTCGAGCTATATCCCAGCCTACGGGATGATCATTCTGACCATCATGCTGCTGTTGCGGCCCATGGGGCTGTTCGGCCGTAAGTTTGCGAGCGGGGCGCACGGCAAGTTTTGAAAAGACAAAACGTTCCTCAGTTGCTCGGCGCCCTTATTGTGGTGTTCTTCGTCGCGTTCCCGTTTGTGTACTCCGGCGGCAACTACGACTACATCATGCACATCTGCATCATCGGCTTTTTCTACGCCATTCTGGCGTCCAGCTGGTCAATGCTTGCAGGTTATGCGGGCCAGTTCTCATTTGGACACATGGCCTTTATGGGGTTAGGCGCCTACACCACCGCGCTTTTGTGCCATTATTTTTTCCTCTCTCCGGAACCGACCGGTATCTGTACCGAGTTTGCAATCGGCAGCCACTACCTGATCGTTAAGAATCCCATCGGGGTGACCTCGACCACCCTGACCCAGGACTGTCTTGCGCAGGCCATGGACAAATGGAACGGCACAGTTGAGGTGACGCCAATGCCGGTGTGGCTCGGCGTTATTTTGGGCACCGTGGTAGGCGGCATTTTTGGCCTTTTGATCGGGCTTTTGGTGCTGCGCCTGCGGGCCGCGTATCTTGCGCTTTTTACCCTGGGTTTTTCGGAGATCCTCCGCGCCACCATCAGCGCCGAGATTCAGATCACCCGCGGCCAGGCCGGTCTCGAGTTGCCGAGTCTCTTTGAGAACGGCATCACCATTGCCGGACACTTCTTCAGCAAGACGGACAAGATTCCACCGTATTTTGTAATGCTCTTTTTGTTACTGGGCTGTCTTGCGGTGCTTTATTGGCTTTCGCAGTCCCGCTTTGGGCTTTTTGTCCGCGCCCTGCGCGAAGACCAGGACGCAGCGGCTGCACTGGGCGTTAATACTACGCGGTACAAGGTACTCGTATTTGTTGTGACCTCGTCCATGGCGGCGCTGGCCGGAACCGTCTATGCACACTACGTGACGATCATTACCCCGAATAATCTGATGATTCTGCAGATGAGCCTGGTGGTGGCGATGGCGGTGATTGCAGGTGTGGAAAGTTTTATTGCGGCTGCGATCGGCGCTATCCTAATCGAGTTTATTCTGGAAATGTTGCGCACGAGCTTCTCCATCGGCGGTGTGACGGTAGATATGACCCTCTGGCGGCTGGTGTTCTTTGGTGTAGTGTTGATGCTGACACTTCGGTTTGCCAGAAACGGGCTGCTGGTGCCGATAATCGACTTCTTCACCCGGGGTCATGTGGCAGCGGAGACAGTGGCGCGGCGCTCTGACGAGGCGGCAGATACTAAAAGCCGTGAGACGCAGTCATGATTGAGCTCAGCGTCTCCCGACTTAACAAGCGCTTTGGCGGCAACCATGTGCTGAAGGATGTGTCCTTTGATGTCAGCGGCGCAGAGATGATCGGACTGATTGGGCCAAACGGTGCCGGCAAGACAACGCTGACCAATGTGCTGGATGGCGCAGTGAAGCCAAACAGCGGTACGGTCTACCTCAACGGCACCCGCATTGATCAGTTGCCTTCGT
>JAERSQ010000011.1 GCA_016845525.1 Pseudomonadota bacterium | reverse complement strand
GCCTTGGCAATCACCGCGTCGAGTTCTTTTTGTGACTTCATTTTTTCGGACGATTAGCCGTGCAAGGTTGCAGTCACCGAGTCGTCTTTTCCTTCAGCGTAATCTTGAAAACGTTCAGGCGCAAATGTCTCGTATGGGAGTTCCGGGGTCTGCCCCGCGATGAGAGCCGACATAATATGCGCGCTTGCAGGAGCAATACCAAAGCCGTGGCCTGAAAACCCGGCGGCAATAAATACGCCCTGCGCGCCTTGCGCTTCACCCAGGAAGGGAAGCCCATCGGGTGTCATATCAATCAAGCCACCCCAGAAGGACTCCATCGGGACCGTCTCGAGTTCGGGACAAACCTCCAGACTCGCCTTCAGTACCTGATGCACATCTTCTATGGAAGTCAGTGCAGTGGGTCGACCAGCAACTTCTATCAGGCCGCGCGCTTTCGGTCGAACGCCGCTTGAGAGCCGATATCTTCCATCTCTTTCTTGTCGCAGGGTGACGCCCCCATCTGCAACACCGATCACCGGCTTAAGAGCGGGCTCTGCCGATCGGGTTTGCACAACGGTTGCAAGAGCAGTCTGGACCGGAAGCCTGATGCCAAGCGGCCTGACGAGGTCCGTGATCCCTATGCCACAGGCAAGAAGACATTTTTCCGAATGAATCGTTCGGCCGCTTGTTGAAATACTCTTAAGTTTCCCTTTTTCAACGTTGAGCCCCTCTACGACCTCTCCACAGGAGAACACGGCGCCATGCCGCTCGGCAGCGCGCTGGTAGGCTGCAACAGCCGCTTTGGGGTCCGCGTGCCCGTCCGAGGGGCAAAACGAGGCCGTGACAACTTTCTCTGAGATCTGCGGCGCAATGGACCGTATTTCTTCCGAACTCGTTAGCAGGGAAAGATTCAACCCTAACGCTTGCTGCGACTCTACGAGCGCCGAGATCGATTCTCTCTCTTTTTCTGTTCGGGCGAGACGCAGGTTGCCATGTTGCAGATAGCCGGTTTCTGCGTCGAGTTCTTCATCCAGCGAGGACCACTTGCTGACGGAATACGTGGCGAGAGGCAGTTCTGAGGGATCCCGCCCGGATTGACGAACACCGCCTAAAGTCCACCCTGAGCCCATTGCAGCCGGGTGGTACTTTTCCAGGACCTCAACTTTGAAACCAAGTTGTGCCAATGCGTAAGCGCTCGCGCATCCGGTTATGCCGGCGCCGACAATGACTACGTCTGGTGACATGGGACTGATATCTCCAATCAACGACCAAAAAGCATTGTTTCAGGCATAGTACTCAGGATAATTCTATCCAGATATCGACTTCACGGGAAAGAACGGATTTTGGGCAAAAACGAAAGAGAAAAGGACGGATAAACATGGAACGAACGGCTGCTGCTGCAACAATGCTGATTGATAACGACCGGGTGAGGGTGACACGTTTTGATTTTGCTCCTGGCGCCGAGACAACCTGGCACCGTCATGAGCACGATTACGTAATAACCGCGATCACGGATCTCAATATGCGACTTGAAGAGCCAGGTAACACTGAGCGCGAAGTAACTGTTGCGGCTGGAGAGGCGTATTTTCGCGATGAGGGCGTGGAGCACAATGTCATCAACGTGGGATCCGAACCCATGTCGTTTGTCGAAGTGGAACTCAAGTAGAGCGCGCGGCCGCTGTTGAGCGGGTATCGCAAAGATGCTTACGCGGAAGTTGCCCGAGACCGCTTGATGGCAGTGTAGTGTCTTGGCGCTGCAAGAAAGAAGCAGATGAACGAGATAACGAAACTCAGGCCGGCAAATAGAAAGGAATATCGATAGGTGCCCGATATATCAAACAGCACGCCGCCCAGCCACGGACCGAAAGCACCTCCAAAGCCCATTCCTGCAGTGACGATACCGCAGAAGAGCCCGAAGTGTCGGCCAAAAAAGATGTCTGCCACGCCGACGAAAACGCAGACCGCAAAAAGGCCGGCGCCGATGCCGAATAACACTGAAAAACTGTAAAGGGGAACGACACCTGATCCGGGCCCAAGAAACATGAGGATCACCGTTGCCAAACCGGTGCATACGGATGCCACGAAAATGGTTGCCTCCCTGCCGATCACGTCTGATATGAATGAACTCGCCTGCCCGATAACCATGAAGAGTCCGAAGGCTGCTGTTGTGGAGGCGGCGATCGTGGAAGAATATCCCACATCGATCGCAAACTTTACCTGGTGCGCCAGTATCAGATAGCAACCGGTTCCCCAGAAGAGCATATTTGAGACAAAGAGCAGCCAGAGAGGCCGGCTTTTAAGGCCTGATGAACGCGTCCATTTTTCTTCTGTGGTGGAGCTCGACTCAGGCGCGTTCGTATTTCCTGAATTGGGCGTATCGTCAGTCGATCCGACAGCACGCAGGCCACGGTCCCTTGGCGAGAACGTATAGCCGAGCAAGACAATGGGCAGGAGTACTGCGACGGTAAGTGACCCCATGATGACGTACGCCGTACGCCAACCGAAACCCTCAATGACTGACTCCATCATAAAGACGAATACGAAACTGAGTCCGCCGCCAGTCTGGGCCAAACCCAAGGCCATGCCACGCCTTTGCGCAAACCAGTTCATGATGGTGGGATTGAGAATAGGGGAGCCCGCACAAGCCAGTCCCACCGGAGCAAGTGCGCCGAACAGCAA
>JAERSQ010000010.1 GCA_016845525.1 Pseudomonadota bacterium | reverse complement strand
CTCTTTCGCCAGCAGCACCAGGATCACGCATGCGACAAATCCATAGATGGCGTAAAAGCCCCACAGTCCCTCGAAGGGGTGCACCACGTGCCGGTGATAGACGAGGTCCGCACCGGCCGTCAGGACGCAGGCCAGCACCAGCGCCTTAAGTACCCGCTTCACATTTTTCTTGTCATCAAAGATGTGACGTTTTTCCTGCATGGTCTCGTTATCCAGCGATCATGGTGGCCAGTCGATAAACCGGCCCGGGGAAGAAAAAGAGCACCACGCAGGCGATTGTCGTAAAGCCTATGGCGATAAGACAGGGCAGCGGCGCTTCACGCCATTGTTTGCTTTCGCCGGCGCTCTTGGCGAAGAAGGCGCGCAGCGGAATCGGCAGAAGATAGGCGATATTAAGAAGCGTGCTCAGCATCAGCACACCCACCAACACCCCATAGCCGGCGTCCAGAGCCCCGATCGAGAGATACCACTTGCCCCACAGGCCTGCCATCGGCGGCAGACCGGCAATGCTGAGGCTGGCGATCAGAAAGGCGCCCATCGTGATCGGCATCTGCCGACCCAGGCCGTCAAGCTCGCTGACCCGGGTCTTGTGGGCGGCAACCAAAATGGCGCCGGCGCAGAAAAACAGCGTAATTTTTCCAACGGCGTGAGTCGCGATGTGCACAGCCGCGCCGGCGATGCCGGCTGCGTTGGCGAGGACGGCACCCAGGACCACATAGGAGAGTTGACTGATGGTCGAATAGGCCAGCCGTCTCTTCAGGTTATCCTGATACAGCGCCACCAGTGACGCGCCGATGATCGTGATGGCGGCCACCCACAGAATCGGGGTCGTGGCGCCCGTGACAGACAAAAGATCCAGGCCGAAGACATAGACCGTGATCTTGAGAATCGCGAAAACCCCTGCCTTGACCACCGCCACCGCGTGCAGCAGGGCGCTGACGGGTGTCGGGGCAACCATGGCCGCGGGCAGCCAACGGTGGAAGGGCATCAGAGCGGCTTTGCCGATGCCGAAGGCAAAGAGCGCGTAAAGCACGCCCACCACGACCGGCGACCCTTTGTCCGCCAGGATGCCGCCGGGGTGAAACGCCGTCGTTCCGGCAAGCTGCCAGGTCCAGATCACAGCCAGCAGCAAAAATCCCATGGAGGTGCCCATCAGAATACCGAGATAGACGCGTCCGCCCCGCCGCGCTTCATCGGTACCTGCGTGGGTGACGAGCGGGTAGGTGGACAGCGTAAGCAGCTCGTAGAAAAGAAAGAGAGTGAACAGGTTCTGCGCAAGGGCCACTCCCATGGTGGCGCTGATCGCAATCGCGAAAAAGGCAAAGAACCGGGTCTGGTGCTGTTCGCCGTGGCCACGCATATAGCCGATGGCATACACGGTAGTCGCAACCCACAGCACCGCTGCAATCAATGCAAATAGCAGACCGAGCGGCTCTATCTGAAGTGCAAGCGGCACCCCCGGCACCGGCACCGCCAGCAGAACGCTCGGGGTTTCGCCCGCCAGCACGGGAGAGACCAGCGTCGCGACCTGGGCGATCAGCACACCACCGGTGATCAGACTGACCGCCTCGCGCAAGTTCGGCCAGCGGCCGGTCAGCAGAACCGCTGCCGCGCCAATGAGCGGCGTGAACACGATCCAGGCCAGGAGGGATTCGCTCACGGGGCTATCCCAAAGAGTTCCGCTGCGGCGCGGGTGGCGACGCCCACACTCAGACCCGTATGGGATCCGAAGTAGAGGTTGGCAATCGCCAACAGCCATGCGGGTATCAGCATTGACGCCGGGGCTTCAGCTTTTGTTGCGTTCTCGGGCGGTTTTGCCAGATACGCCCTCTCTACTACTTTCCAGACATAGATGACCGCCAGTAGCGAGCCGGCAATGATCACAACGATGACGGGCCACCACCCCTTTTCCAGCGCGGCCAGCACGAGGTACCACTTGCTGATGAAGCCCGCGGTCAACGGAATGCCGATCAGGCTGAGTCCGCCGACAACAAAAACACCCATGGTCCAGGGCATGCGATAGCCCAGCCCCGCAAAGTCCTGCAGCCGGCTGCTGCCTATGCGCCAGGCGACACAACCCAGCGCGACAAACAGCGCACCCTTCATCAGGGCATGGTTGAAAAGATGCAGTATCGTGGCGGTGAGCCCGGCAGGCGTCGCGAGGCTGATGCCAAGCGCAAGATAGCCGATCTGGGCGACGCTGGAATACGCCAGCAGCCGATTGAGATTCTGCTGGAAGATGGCGACTGTCGAGGCAGAGAGCACGGCGACCGCGCCCAGGATCGCCAGGCCGATAGCGAGCGGCATGGCGCCAAGCGCAAACTCTACGCCGAAGACCGAGAACACAAACCGCAGCAGCACATAAACGGCCACCTTGGTTGCGGTCGCGGCGAGAAAGGCGCTGACGGCGGAAGGGGCGTACGCATAGGCGTTGGGCAGCCACAGGTGCAAAGGAAAGAGGGCGATCTTGAGCCCGAGGCCGACCGTGAGGAAGGCGAAACCGGTTCGTGCGGTCCGGGTGCCGGCCAGGTCGGGCAGGCGCTCGGCAAGATCCTGCATATTGAGCGTCCCGGTCAGGGCATACAGCAAACCCACTCCGATCAGAATAAACGTCGCCCCGATCGTCCCCATGATGAGGTACTGGTAGGCGGCGGTCAGGGCCCTGCGGTCGGATCCCATCGCAATCAGCACATAGCTCGATAAAGACGAGATTTCCAGAAAGACAAACAGGTTGAACGCGTCCCCGGTGATCGCAATGCCCAGAAGTCCGGTAAGACACAGCAGCCACGCGGTGTAGAAGAAACCCTGGTTGTGTATCTCGATTTCGCTCGCAACACTGGCCCGGGCGAAGACTGACACCACGGTACTGATGGTCGAAACAATCATCAGCACATAGGCGTTAACCAGATCGATGCGGTAGGCGATACCAAAGGGCGCTGCCCAGCCGCCGAAGGCATAGTCGATGGCGCCCGAATCCATCACTGCGCCCAGCAACAGGAAAGACACCACCATCGCCGCTGCGCTGGCCGCAAAGGTGATGGTCCAGGCGGCGAGCGGGCGAGACAGGATGAGGCACAGTGCCGCCGCGATCAGCGGCACCACCACCTGCAGCGCGGGCAGTTGCGCGCTAATCACAATGACTCGTCCTGTCGATGAATCTCGACTTCCTCAACCGAGTCATAGGCTTCCCGTATCCTGACGACCAGCGCGAGCCCCAGTGCGGTCGTCGAGACACCCACCACAATCGCCGTCAGGATCAGCACATGGGGCAGGGGGTTGGAGTAGTCGCTGACCCCTTCCTGCAGGATCGGGACATGCCCGCCCGCCATTTTCCCAACGCTGATGTAGAGAATGAATACCGAAGCCTGAAAGACATTCAGCCCGATGATCTTCTTCACCAGATTTCCGCTTGAGATCACAACATAAAAACCGGTCATCATCAGCAGGATGACGATCCAGTAGTTGTAAAGGCCGGCCATCGTCATGGATCGTTACGCCCGGCGAAGGCGAGAAAGATCGTGATCATCACCGCGCTCACCGTCACGCCGACGCCGAATTCGACAATCAGGATGCCAAGGTGCTGTCCCGCAACGGGATCCTGCGCCAGTGCGTTATAGGCAAGGTAATCCGAACCTGCCAGCATCGTGATCGCGCCCACCCCGGCGAAGAGCAGCAGGCCGAAGGCCGTCAGCAGGCGAAGCGCTCCGGGCGGCACGGCGCTGCGCAGCGCTTCGGTACCGAAAACCAGACCATAGAGAATAAAGCCGGCCGCAAAGATCACCCCGGCCTGAAAGCCCCCGCCCGGTCCGAAATCGCCGTGAAACTGCACATAAAGCGCAAACAGCAAGATCATCGGGATGATGATCTTGGCAATGATGCGAAGTACCGGATTGTCGATCATTGCCGCACGCCCTCTTTTCCGGGACGTTTGCGCCGGCGCAGCCCAAGCAGGGCGAGTACCCCTACGCCCGCGGTAAAAATGACGGCCAGTTCGCCGAGGGTATCGTAACCGCGGTAACTTGCCAGGATGCTTGTGACCACATTGGGAATGCCGGTCTGTTGCGGGGATTCTGTGATGTAGACCGGCGCCGCGTGCTGATGCACGGGCGCTGCCGGATCCCCGAAGTGGGGCATGTCCAGCGTGCCGTAGATCAGGGCTGCCCCGGTGGCGACCACCACGGCCAGCGGCAACAGCGAACTGCGGACCGGACCGCGTTCGTACCGCCCCACCAGCCCGATGGTGGCCAGCATCAAAACCGTGGAGATGCCGACGCCGACAGCTGCCTCGGTGAACGCGACGTCTACCGCATCGAGGAGCACGAACATCACCGCCGCGAGCAGGCTGTAGATACCGAACATCATCGCGACCGCAAAAAGATCACGCAGCCGAACCGCCGCAATCGCCGTCACCGCCAGCAGCGCCAGAAGAATGATGTTGACGCTTTCGATCAGCACTTACTTTTCCGCCTCGTCCGTCTCATCCAGCCAGGGTTTGCGGAAGCCGTGGGTTGCCGCGCGCGCAAGAGCGTGCGCGGTCGAGGGACCAAGCAATGCCATGATCAGCAGCAGGGCAAGAATCTTGCCCATTAGCAGACCCCATCCCGCAGCCAGCGCGAGGCCCAACAAAATGGCGCCGGCACCCAGTGTGTCGGTCACGCTGGGGCCGTGCAGCCGGGTGAAAACATCGGGCAGGCGCAACAGTCCCGTCGCCCCGATCAGGAGGAACAGCGTGCCGATCCCCAGCAGCGCCATGCTTAGCAGATCAGGCAAGGCGCTCATGGGTCTTCTGCTTCGGTGTGCGACTGGGGCTGGCCAAGATTGCCAAACTCGGAAATCTTGAGCACCGCCACCGTCCCGATGAATCCGATCAGCACGTACATGATGGCGATATCTATGTAGAGTTCGGGATCACCGACCACGAAGCCCAGGACCGCGATCATCAGGACGGTCTT
>JAERSQ010000009.1 GCA_016845525.1 Pseudomonadota bacterium | reverse complement strand
GCCTGCAGCAGTTCGGGCAACCATGCACGCGGATGGGGGCCTACAAACCCCGCACCAACCCATATTCGTTTCAGGGACACGGGTTGGACTGCCTGCCTTATGTTTTTGAACTTGCCGGAAAATACGGAATCCGGGTGCTTGCCATGGAAGTGACCCATGAAAAACAACTGGAGGAGATTGACCAGACCCTGGAAAACTGCGGTCGTCCCACCGGGGTCATGCTCCAGGTCGGCACAAGGAACATCCAGAATTTCGAACTCCTGAAAAACCTGGGTAGGCAGCATGATTACCCGGTGCTGCTCAAACGCGGTTTCGGCATCTCTCTCACCGAATCACTGAATGCAGCGGAGTATCTGGCCAGCGAAGGCAACACCAGGGTCATTTTCTGCCTGCGCGGGATGAAAACCTCATTCAACACTCCGCACCGGAACATGGTGGATTTCGCCCATGTACCGGTGATCAAACGCATGACAAGGATGCCGGTCTGCATCGATCCTTCCCATTCGGTCGGAACCAGAGCTATTTCTTCCGACGGGATTCCCGATATATTCCATGCCACCGCACAGGGTTTGGTCGCCGGGGCCAATATGGTGCTTGTCGATTTTCATCCGAACCCGGCAGAAGCCCTGGTAGATGGTCCCCAGGCCCTGACGCTCGATGAATTGCCCCTTTTCCTGGAAGATGTGGAACTGATCCGGGAAACCTACCTCAAACGCCAACAGAATTTTAAAGCGGTTCCCAAGTTTCATGCCTGATCAGAACGTTATCGGTGCCATCGACATCGGCTCGAATGCGATCCGGATGATCTGCGCCAGGCTGACGGAAGATTGCCGGATCGAGGAACTCGAGAAAAACCGCACTCCGATTCGCCTCGGTGAGGACGTGTTCCGCATGGGATACATCACCGAGGAACGGATCGAACAACTGCTGGCAACGATCAAGGTCTACCAGAAAACCCTGGAACAGAATAACTGCAAGGAAATCTGCGCCTACTGCACCAGTGCCTTCAGGGAATCAGGAAACCGGCAGACGGTGATCGAAAGGGTTGAGATGGAAACCGGGATCCAGCTTGAATCCATCTCCGGCGGGGAAGAAGCCCAGCTTTTACAGCGTGCCGTGCAGCGTGTGATGGATCTGTCGAAAGGACGGGTCATGCTCGCGGATCTTGGAGGAGGGAGTCTCGAGGTGACCCTGCTTGAGGAGGGAGAAATCGAATTTGCCGAGTCTTTCAGGATGGGCACAGTCAGGATGCTGAAAATGTTTCCCTACCATCCTGAACGCGAAAAAGCCTTTCTCAACTGGGCAGAATATTATGTCGAGGATTTCATCGATTTTCTCAAAAAAAGACTGGGCAAGCCCAGGGTTGAAACACTGGTGATCACCGGAGGCAATGCAACGGCGATTGGACGCTTTTCCGGGAAAACGGACCGGGACGCACCGGGATTCAGTCAGGGACGGATGATTCTGGACAAACAGAGATTTTCCAAATTCAAACGCAGCGTGATCAAACTCAACCTGAATGAGAGGATCAGGGATCTTGAGATGGAAGAAGACCGGGCCGATGTGATTCTTCCGGCTCTGGTGATTTTCGAAAAATTACTCAAATTCACAGGCTGTT
Organism: Pseudomonadota bacterium; assembly: GCA_016845525.1. Classification (GTDB taxonomy): domain Bacteria; phylum Pseudomonadota; class Gammaproteobacteria; order Arenicellales; family UBA868; genus UBA868. The sequence continues at coordinate 1,239 of JAERSQ010000009.1, read as the reverse complement.
CAGGATTTGTCATCCCCGCGGTCGGACTCAGTGACGGGATCCTGGATGAGATGCGGGAACGACAGGGGAACCTACCGGATTGGAACACCCGGGAACAGGTCATCCATTCTGCCCGATATTATGCTGAAAAGTACATGGCCGACATGCAGCACGCGGAAACCGTAAGGGAACTCTCGCTTCAGCTCTTCGATGAACTGTTTGAGCTTCATGAACTCCAGACCAGGGATCGGCTGCTGCTGGAAGTGGCGGCTTTGTTACATGATATTGGCCGTTTCATCCGGCCTTCGGATCATGCCAAACATTCGATGTACCTGATCCGGAACATGGAACTGGTCGGCGTCACCAACAGCGAACTGATGATGATCGCACTGGTTGCACGCTATCATTCGGGGGGAATGCCTTCGGTCAAGCAGAAGGAATTTTCAAGACTCGATTCTGAGAAACGGACGACGGTCACCCGCCTCACCGCTCTTCTGCGGATCGGGGATGCATTGGACCGTGAACACCGGGCCCGCGCAGGAAACCTCAGCATCGAATTCGACAAGGATCAGGTCTGGCTCAACCTCGAATGCCTGAGCGGTAAAAGCCCGGACTCGATGCTCGCCCTGTGGGCGCTCAACCATAAAAAAGAGCTGTTCGAGAAAGTGTTCCGCAGGACGTTGAACGCGGATTTCGGCGATGGGGACGGTTCGTCCGGGAATTAATGTTCAGCGAGGTATCTCGCCTCTTCCCGCCCTTTTTCATCATCGACGAAATAAAGCAGGATTCCTCCGATCAGGAAGAGGATCAGGATCGAACCGATGCTCCAGCGTGCGGCAAGTTGTCCCACCATCTGGATTTCGGCTTCCGAAGGCGCTTCCGGCATCAGCCAGTTCCTCGCCAGCAGGGCGACGCCGCCCATCAGCACCGGTCCAAGGATGACTGCAAATTTTCCCAGCATGTTGAAGAAACCAAAATACTCGGCCGCCTGATTCGGCGGAATGAGTCGTGAGTAATAGGATCGGCTGAGGGCTTGAATCCCTCCCTGCACGAGACCGATGACGGCTGCCAACAGGTAGAACTCATATTTCTGAGTCATCTGCATCCCCCCGATGGTAGCCAGCATGTAGATCCCGATTGCGAGGAAAATCGAACGCTTCACCCCCCACTTTTCACCCAGTCTACCGAATATCAGAGCGGCCGGGAATCCTATGAACTGAACCAGTAAAAGCGCGGTGATCAGGTCGTTCGATTCAAAGC
>JAERSQ010000008.1 GCA_016845525.1 Pseudomonadota bacterium | reverse complement strand
CAGAAACCCGAAAAATGCGCCCACAAAATTCGACTCCAATTGGGCGACCTGCCAGTTTTTGAAATAAGCATCGAATTTGGCATCGGTTCGAATCTTCTCTCGGCCGTACTCAAAACACGACTGCCCCTGCGCGACTTCCTGACTCCAGAGATAGGCGGGCATTCTCCTGCCGGCCATATCCCGAATTAAAGTGAGGTGCGTACAGTCGTCTTCTGTGGCGCTTCTAAATTGCAGTTTATTTCCCATCAGACACACCTAACGGTGTACATTTCGTTTGCGTTCATCCTTCCGCAGCGAACCCCGACCCAAAGAACAAACATGCGTTACTCACTGGCATTCTTGACGCTTGTGGGCGCGGCCGCATTGGCGAGTTTCAATGGGGTCTTTATCAGAGCGTTGGGGGACATGACGGATTGGCAGATTGTATTCTGGCGACATCTGCTGGTCGGATTAACGTTATGCGTGGGGCTTGCCGGGTTCTACGGATCGGGGGTTGTCAGTGCGTTCAGAAAAATCGGTCGGCTAGGCATCTTCGGTGCCACCGCTTTCGGGCTAAGTTTAGTCTTTCTGACCATGGCTCTGCATACCTCACCGGTCGCCGATGTCATGTTCACACTGGCAGTTATTCCCATTCTCACCGCCTTGATGGCCTGGTTGGCATTGCGGGAGCGCATCGAGAAAGTAACCTGGATCGCCATGATCGGTGCTGCCATCGGAGTTGCACTGATGGTCGCGGGTCATCTGACGGGAGGCAGCATTAAAGGCGTCGGCCTTAGCGTGGGCTGTGCCGTCACGGTTTCTATATTTGCAGTCATTCTGCGTTGGGGTCGAGATCTCGACATGATCCCCATGTTTGCGGTTGGGAGTCTCATCGCGGCGGCAATTGCACTTCCTTTTTCTTTTGACAGGCTCTCGCTGACCAGGGAGAGCATCACCATCCTTGCCTTGTGGGGCGGGTTGATCTCTCCGATTTATTATTCGCTTTTTGTTGTCGCCTCGCGACATATCCGAGCAGGAGAATTGATGCTGGTAGTGCCTTTAGAGACCATCTTGGCTGTGCTCCTGGCCTGGCTAGTGCTGACCGAAATTCCAGGCACCAACACCCTGCTCGGCGGCATCCTGATCATTATCGCGGTAAGCGGGATGGCTATTTACCGAATATACGAGCGACCTCAGGCAGACTCTCCTAAAGAATCAACGTAAATCTTGCTGACGATACGCCATTCATCTTCGATCTTAAGCAGATGGAAGTGATTGACGTAATCCGAGCCAAGCAAATTGGTTTCAACCAGTCCGGCGCTTGCCATGCCCCCAGCAATATGGATAAAACTGATCTCAGCCTGATATCCTTCCCCTGAACTCTTGGATGACGGCTCACACTCGAGTTGATCGTAAAATGGTTGCGGCGAGCCAATATCCAACTCACCCCGGTAGTAGCCAGACATCAGCGCTTTTGGATGAAAACAACGTTTTAACAGCGCTGTGTCTGCGGTAAAACTCGCCTTTATGTAGTTCTCTATGACAGTTCGCACTGATGCGTAGTCGTTGGGTGACTGCACGAGGGTTCCCCGGTGGTGTGTTTGTTTCTTCAGCGATCGTCCACGTATCTTCGCCGTGAAAAGGCGCTTCAAGCGCATACGAGCTTGAATCAGTTAAGCCTCCTCAAGAAACTTCGGCTCAGGAGGTGCCATGACCCCGGCCGCTTTTTGCATCTCCTGCATCTCAGGCGTGGTGAAAAAGGCGATGAAGACTTCTTTTGAAGACGCGGTCCCGATTACAACGGCATTGCCCTCATCATCAAGGTTTCTGTACGCGGTGGCATTAATACCTGCAGCGTCCCGGGCTGATGCGTGGCCATCAAATGCCGTTTTCCATTGATCGAAATCGCTGACTTTAAGGGAAACAATAACGGTAACGCTCATCTTGGATATCCTCCATATTTTATTTGCAGTTCAAGCAAGTTTAACCAATGCCTCTATAGGGCTTGATCCCAAACCACAGCATCCGCAAACACTGGCTCTGGCTGCATTCTAAGAAGGCCCGGGTCAGATATCTACAAGGATCAACGCCAGCGCACCTTAGCGGTCAAGTATATTCAACTCTTGCATTCAACCTGCCTCTCTGTATTTGGTGAAACCGTGTATATTCCTTGGAGACCAATTTGTTGGGTTGTTGCGTATTTCGTTTTTAACAAAAAGGAGAGCACCATGTTGTCGATTATTCGACCGGTCATTGCGGCTTTAACCGCTTTTTGTCTGGGAATGACTACAGCTCAGGCGGAAACCCGGATTACCTATAAATCTGCCAAGAGCACCTCGTCTTACTATCAAATGGCGGTACAGATTGCCGAGGCCATGAAGACGGGTTCCGGCGGAAACATCATCGTAACCGTGGAAGAAAGCCAAGGGTCCGTGCAGAATGTCATGGAGGCTGCGGTACGTACCGGCAATTACGTATTTACTACTCCGCCGGTGCTCGTGAGACTAGCGCAGGGCGGCAAGGCGATGTTCAAGGACAAAGCCAACCCGAAGTTCGATGAGATTCGCGCTCTTTTTCCGATCCCGTCTCTGACCATGCATTTCGTCATGCGCACTGACAGTGGGGTTTCCAGTTTCGCAGATCTCGAAGGCAAAACCGTACTTATCGGGAAGGGATCATTCGGCGCACGTGAGGGTGCGAAATACCTGAAACTGTTCGGCCTTGAAGGCAAAGTGACCCTCGCCGATGTTGAGCTCAATAACGCCGTGCCCGCGCTGAAGAACAAGCAGATCGATGGTTTTGTTACGGCGGGATCCTATCCCGCGCCCAACGTCATCGAAGCTGCTGCAAGCACAGGCGTGACGGTGCTCTCGCTATCCGACGAGCAGATTGCCAAAACGAAGCGGACAAGACTGGTGATTCCTGCTGGCACGTATGCAGGGATCGATAACGAAATCGTCACCACCTCTCTCCCTGTGGTCGCCCATACCACTACCAGCATGGATGACGACACGGCTTATCAGCTGACCAAGACCTACTGGGAGCAAAAATCCAGCATGGGCGCCGCGGCGGCCTGGTGGAATGGTGTGTCTGGCGAACTCTTGGAAAACATCTACGGCCAGGTACATCCGGGAGCCAAACGATACTACCAAGAAGCTGGAATGAGCTTGCCTGAAGGAAGCTAACGCGTTTAACCCCGCTCCCGGCGCGGAGCGGGGCTCTCTCTTGAATCTGGTTCAGCGGTAATCGCGGGACCAGGTTCCCACGCTCTATCGTTCACGCCGCTCCGCCCTTTCATGCCCCTTTCAAGAAACCTCTGGGTTCTGCTAGGCGCGACTTCGATCGTGTTTCATCTATCGCTGATCTTTAGCGGACTGGTGCCCAACCTTGTCAGTCGACCCCTGCATATGGCGCTTGCTTTGCCGTGGGTCTTTTTGTTCGCATCACAAAGCCTGCCAAGCCGCGTCAGTGGCGCAATCTTTTCCATCATCGGAATCGCGTGCTGTCTATTTATTGTTCTGAACGAGTCCGCACTCTCAGATCAGTACGGTTACTTGAGCGGCTCTCTTCAGAAAGCCGTCGCGGTTGCTCTGCTGTTAATTGTGCTTGAGATGGCGCGCAGAGCCATTAGTTGGCCGCTGCCTTTGGTGGCAGGGCTGGCTCTGGTTTACGGCATCTGGGGGCAACACCTGCCTGGGGAATTTGGTCATCCGGGTCTGCCTCTGCAGAGCTTCCTCGGAACGTTGGTCATTACAGAAGGAGGACTGTGGGGAAAGCTCACGGGGATCTCAGTCAGTATTGTCGCGATATTTGTCATCTTTGGTGCCGTGCTGAATCCCGGCGAAGCGGGTCAGGGATTCATGAACCTCGCGACTGCCGCGGCAGGTCGACTCAAAGGCGGCGCTGCCAAGGTCTCGGTACTTTCTTCGGCGCTTTTCGGATCTATCTCCGGTTCCGCCTCGGCGAATGTCGCGTCAACCGGCGCGATCACCATGCCGGCAATGACTCGACTGGGTTATCCGAAACGCATCGCCGGCGCCGTTGAGGCCGTTGCCTCCTCGGGCGGCCAAATCATGCCTCCTCTTATGGGTGCTGGCGCTTTTGTGATGGTAGAGCTCACGGGGGTTCCCTACACCGGGATCATGGCGGCGGCATTGTTGCCCGCACTCCTCTACTTCCTCACGGTCTGGGTCGGGATCAACGCGTATACCCATCGCTATCAGTTGGGAGCGCTTGCCAAAGACGACCATCCAGATTTTCGGATCGTCGTGATCACCACATTATTCTTTCTGGTGCCTTTCGCGATATTGCTCGAGCGCATGCTGCTAGGAGGTTACACACCGCAATACGCCGCTTGTGTTGCCATTGTTGCGGCCCTCGTGCTTTTGAACTTCGACAGCCAATTCAGTTTTTCCCTTACCCGAACCCTTAAGCGGCTGGAAAGTACCTGTATCCATTCCGGCACTCAGATCGCAACCATTGCCTCGATCATCTTGTGTGCCAGTATCGTTATCGGTGTCCTCGCGCAAACAGGGCTGGGCATCAAGATAACGTCTCTGATCATATCGGTATCAGGCGATCAGTTATGGCCGGCACTGCTTTTGACCGCACTCGCGTGCCTGCTGCTCGGCATGGAGGTGCCCACAACGGCGGCCTATATCATCTGCGTATCGGTAGCGGGCCCTGCTCTGCAAAACCTTGGCCTGGACTTGCTGACTACACATCTCTTTGTCTTCTGGTTCGCTTTGTTATCGACCATAACGCCGCCGGTATGCGGCGCAGTGTTTATTGCTGCCGGCATGGTCAATGAGAACTGGCTGAAAGTTGCTGTGAGCGCGATGGCGCTCGGCATAGGGCTTTATCTCGTTCCCATCGGCATGGTTGTCAACTCCGATCTGATCGCGTTGGAGCAGACCCCCGTCCGCGCGTTGATCGCTGCTGTCAAGACGGGCTTGAGTTTGTCGGCAATCGCCTATGGCGTCATTGCTCCGCTCGCCACATGGATCCGATTGCTGCTGACAGGATGCGGCTTCCTGCTGCTGCTTATTTAGCATGGGTTTAATCTCTAGCAGTGTAGATTACTCATTGTGCCATCGGGCATTACCGTTCGACAGAAAATGGCTTTCGACAGATTCCGGGATCCTGAAAGCGAAGCCCCGTAAAGATTTGCATCCGTAAAGTCTGTGCCATGAAGATCGGCCCAGGTAAAATTAGCCGATCGCAGATCGGCCCCGATGAGGATTGCGTTTTTGAGTCCTGTCCGCATGAAGTTGGCCTGACGCAGATCTGCGCCTGTCAATGTAGTGCCGGCTAGTTCCTTATAACTGAGATCTGCATCTGAAAGGGTGCAATTTGGGCAGTTCCCGGTTATTACAAGTTGCATCCGCTCCGCGAGATGAGGTACCGGTGTGTCCCATTGGTGGGCCACCGCCTGGCCACTTGACAACAAAATCAGTGAGCTGACGTACAGACGGGTAAGAAAAACATGAATGCGCGCCATAGTGTTCCCGAAGATTGTTCTTTCGGGAAAAATTTACATTAGAAATACG
>JAERSQ010000007.1 GCA_016845525.1 Pseudomonadota bacterium | reverse complement strand
TGCGGCAGGGGCGTGGGCGGACGGCGTGCCCCAGGCGATTCAGGACAAAGCTGCGGAACTGATTCCCGACCGGTTGCCGGATTCGGTGGGTCGGACGCCGGTAGCCGGTCTATATGAAGTCACCTTCGGGACACAGGTTGTTTATCTGTTTGAAGATGGACAGCATCTTTTGAGCGGCGATCTCATTGACCTCGATGCCGGCGCCAATTTGACCGAAGATGCCAGGAAGTCGGGCCGCAAGGCTGTGATTGATGGGCTGGATAAAGCCGGCATGGTCATCTTTTCTCCGTCGGATCCGGTCAGCTCGATCACCGTGTTTACCGATACCGAGTGCGGGTATTGCGTGCGTCTTCATAACGAAATGGACCAACTGTTGGCCGGTGGCGTGGAAGTGCGTTACCTCGGTTATCCTCGTGCCGGAGTGCAGTCAGCCTCTTATGACACACTCGTTTCAGTCTGGTGTTCAGACGATCCCCAGCAGGCGATGACCGACGCAAAAGCAGGCAGAGCCATAGAACCACGTAGCTGTAAAACCGACATCGCGAGACACATGGAGGCAGCACAGGGCGTGGGAGTCCGCGGCACGCCAACGATTGTGCTGCAGGATGGCAAGACCATTCCCGGTTATGTCCCGGCTGGCGAATTGATTCCGATGGCTCACGCGGCAGCCTCTGCCATCAACTAAGCGCTCTTCATGAGGTACCGCGCACTCATCATACGTGCGGCCATTGCCCTTTTGGCTGTTGCATGTCTTTCGCGTGTCAGCGCAGCCGACAGCGCATCGACAGCATTAACGCCGGTACCTTCAGAGCATGCTTCGCCGCCCACGCTCCTTCTGAAGGACCTCAACGGTGATCAGCAATCACTTGCGGATTTTTCCGGAAAAGTACTGCTGGTGAATTTTTGGGCAACCTGGTGTCCACCATGCGTCAAGGAGTTGCCCTTGATGCAGGCGCTGCGGCGACAACTTGCCGATGAGCCCTTTGAAGTGATCGCGGTTAACGTGGGCGAAGGCCCGGTCGACGTCAGCAATTTCCTCAACCGACTCGATGCGGGGCTGGACTATCCGATACTGCTCGATGAAAACATGGTGACAGCGAAAAGATGGAAAGTGCGGGCATTGCCGACGACCTATATCATCGATCCTAAGGGCCGGGCCCGTTATCTCGCGATGGGAGAGCGAGATTTTAGTGCTCCCGATGTGGTGGCGGTGCTCCGATCGCTTGCCCTGCCGGACTCGTAACGCAGTGACAACCCCGTCGAGGGTTAAGGTTCGGACCCCGTCCGGCATCAAAGCAAAACCACGCATCGGGGCGTCAGCATGAAGTCACTTCGCTTTTTGACGCCGTTGCTGATCTTTCTGGTCGTTGGCGCATTTTTGGCAGTCGGGTTGAAACTCGACCCCCGGGAAGTGCCGTCGCCCCTGATCGACAAACCGGCCCCCCAGTTTGAGTTGCCGCGCCTGCTGCAGATGGAGGGATTGGTTGGCACGAGCGATCTGCGCGGGGAGGTCTGGCTGTTGAATGTCTGGGCATCGTGGTGTGCCGCCTGTCGAGTGGAGCATCCGTTTTTTAACGATCTGGCGGGAAAAAAGATCGTCAGGATCGTGGGACTCAACTACAAGGACGCCTCGGCCGATGCCCGAAGATGGTTACGCGAGTTTGGAAATCCCTATGACGTGATTGCGGTAGACCGGGAGGGAGCCGTCGGAATCGATTGGGGCGTTTACGGCGTGCCCGAGACCTTTGTCATCGATCGTAAAGGGATCATCCGGTATAAACACATCGGCCCCGTTGATCAAAAAGCGCTGAGTGACGTGATTTTGCCTTTGGTGAGCGATCTGAAAGGTTAGCTGAATACGCCAAGGCCCGTATCGCTTGCGCAGTTTTTGGTGTGCTAAATTGGTAGGGCGCTTTTTTGCGCAACCCAGAACAACGAAAGAGCGCTCGGCAGACAAGCGGATCCTCGCCGCTCATAGAGCAAAGAAAGCACAGGGAGCAGATTATGTACATCGACTTTGGCGACATGACACCTCAACAGGTGTACATCACCATGACCCAGACAGTGATCCCCCGGCCGATTGCCTGGGTGTTATCGGAGAATCCGGATAGTTCGCTCAATCTCGCGCCGTATTCCTATTTCAATGCGGTCTCGAGCGATCCTGCGCTGGTGATGATCTCGGCCGGCGTCAAGCCGGACGGCGGGATTAAGGACACTCGCGACAATATTCGCGACCGGCGGGATTTCGTCATTCACATTACCAGCCTCGATCAACTGGATAACATGAATGCCTCCTCGGCGAGCCTTGATCCGGGTGTGTCGGAGGTCGATCAGCTGGGACTTTCGACAGTGCCGATTGAGGGATCCCGCCTACCGCGTCTGGCGGATGCCCGGGTAGCTTTTGCCTGCAGCCTCTACGATATCCACTATATTGGGGAGGGACCCCAGTCACTCATTCTGGGCGAGGTTCACGGGGTTTTCATAGACGATAGTGCCGTTGGAGAAGACGCCAAAGGCCGGCGCAAAATCCTGGCGGAAAAGATCAACCCGGTCGGCAGACTGGGTGCCAGTGAATATGTCAGCTTTGGCGAATTATTGACCCGTCAGCGCCCCGACTGATCTTCGCTGCGGCGCGTCCGTTAACTGCGGATGATGCGACGTAATCTTTGCAAGCCAAGGACGGCTGTCCGCGTGTTTTAGGATCCCGGGTGTGAGGGTCTTGCGGGCGTTGAAAAGAGTAACAAAGACAACCGCATCCTACCTTGCGGATCAAAGCAGGCTGGGCTGAAAGGGCGCGGAAAAACTTGCGTTGCTGTTCAATTCATGAGGCTAAATATCTGATTGGAAAGCGGATCGCACTTCACCATGCTACCTGGGCGACGGACTGTCTTTTGCACAAACCCGCGGCAACAGGCGAAGCGATGGCCAGTTCAGGTCTATTTCCTCAGGGTCTAGCCTGTATCGACCTAACTGTCTGAAAAGTAGGCAATATTTGACTGCCTAAAAAATAGGCAATCAGGCGCACAGGCCTTTTGCCAATTGGTGAGAGCCGCTGACTGACAATTTGTGCACAAAGTTATCCACAGCTTCTGTGGGCAACCCGGAAACCTTATGGTGCGTCAATCATTTATGTCCCATTACTTGCGTGCGACAGAAAGTGTAATGTGTAAATCATCGCGCACCATCGGTTCCTTTTCGTCATGAGTGCTAAAAAAATTGTGCAGGTGGCATTACCGGTTAGGCTGCGCCGCCTATTCGATTATCGGGTCGATCATCTGAATCAGGTTCCCCATGTGGGTGCGCGGGTATTGGTGCCGCTGCAAAAGCGAAAAGTCGTTGGTGTCGTTTGCGCAAGTCGTGAAACCAGTGAGTTGCCGCTTTCAAAACTTAAGGCCGTGAGCCGCGTTCTTGACGATAAACCGCTATTGCCAAAAGAGTTATTCAGGCTGCTGCTCTGGGCTGCGGCCTATTACCATCACCCGGTTGGCGATGTGTTGCAGACGGCTTTGCCGGTTCGACTTCGGCGGGATGGTCCGTCAGAACCCAAGCCGCTGTATCTCTGGCGTATCAGCGATGCCGGTCGGGAGCGCCTTGATACGATTCCGGCGCGATACGCGGCCCAGCGGCAGGTGCTGGAATTGCTCGTAAGCGCCGACGAGAGCGCTGTGCCAGGCAAAAGCCTGTCATCGACCCTCCCCAACGCGGCGGCGGTGCTCGCGCGCCTTGAGGGGCAGGGTTTTGTGGAGAAGGTTGCAGCGGACCTGCCGGGGTCGCCTCCTGAGACCGAGGCGGCCGCGGCACTGAATCCGGCACAGCAGGCAGCGAGTGTCGCTCTCAAGGGGGCTGAGGGCGGCTACACGCCTTTCCTGTTGGACGGAGTGACCGGCAGCGGAAAAACAGAGGTGTATCTGGACTGTGCTTGCCGAACCATTGCCCGTGGACGACAGGTGTTGGTGCTGGTGCCCGAGATTGCGCTGACGCCGCAGCTCATCGCGCGCTTTGAAAGGCGTTTGGGGAGTTCTCTAGCGGTCCTGCACTCGGGTTTGACGGATACCGAGCGGCACCGGGCCTGGTGGTGCGCCCGGCAGGGGAGCGCAGCGGTGGTACTGGGGACCCGGTCGGCGGTGTTTGCACCCTTGGCCCGGCCCGGTCTCATCGTAGTGGATGAAGAGCACGACCTGTCCTACAAGCAACGGGAGGGATTTCGCTACCACGCAAGGGATATAGCGGTAAAGAGGGCGCAGTTGGCCGATATTCCGGTGGTGCTGGGTTCTGCGACACCCTCGCTCGAAAGCATGGCCAATGCGGCCAACGGCCGCTACCGGCATTTGAAGCTTGAATCACGGGCGGGCTCCGCCAAGTTGCCCAAGGTCGAGATTCTCGACCTGAATCGCCTGGCTCTCAACGATGGGCTGTCGGCGCCGGTAGTCGGCGCACTTAAGGACTGTCTCTCGCGAGGGGAGCAAAGCCTGGTTTTCGTCAATCGCCGCGGCTTTGCCCCGGTGATCGTCTGCACCGAGTGCGGTTGGCAGGCACTTTGCCCCCGTTGTGACGCCAGGCAGACGCTGCACCGGCGCACCGGCCGGGTGATCTGTCACCATTGCGGGAGCCAGGCCTCGGCGCCGTCTACGTGTCCGCAATGCCAAAAAGAGACCTTGTTCCCGGCGGGTGAGGGAACCCAGCGGGTGGAAGAGGCGCTGGTCCGGATTTTCCCCGAGGCAGCCGTGATGCGGATAGACAGTGATGTCGCCGGGCCGTCGGACGAGATAGCCAAAGCGTTTCAAGCGGTCCGGGATCGCAAGGTCGACATCCTGGTGGGCACCCAGATGCTGTCAAAGGGGCACGATTTTGCCGGCGTCACCCTGGTCTGTGTGTTATCTGCCGATCAGGGCCTGTACAGCCTCGACTTTCGGGGCTCGGAAAGACTTTTTCAGCAGCTCTCCCAGGTATCCGGCCGGGCTGGCAGACGCGAGCGCCGCGGCGCGGTCCTGGTCCAGACGGCACACCCTGAGGACCCTGCGTTTGCCCGGCTGCGTCAGCACGATTTTGCGGGATTTGCAAAAGAGGCTCTGAGTGAGCGAAAAGCCGCTGGATATCCCCCTTATGTCCGTTTTGCCCTGATGCGGGCAGAGTCGACCCAAAGCGGGGCTCCGATCCGCTTTCTTCGCTCGGCTGCGCTTGCGGGGGAAAGCCTGGCTTCGCGCAGCGCGGTGGAGATTATGACGCCGGTGCCTTCACCGATGGAGCGTCGCGCCGGGCGTTTCCGGGCGCAGCTGCTGGTGAGAAGCAAGGATGAGCGCCGGTTTCACCGCTTTCTTGAAGACTGGGTGCAGGGGATTGAGGTTTCACGCGAGGCAGCGCGGGTCCGCTGGTCTCTTGATGTCGATCCCCAGGAGATGTACTGAGCAGAAGACCTGACTGACTGGCGCCCCAGCCGGATTCAGGGTCTTTCCATTGCGTAGGACCTTGGGCCAGAATCAACGGCTGTTTTGCTTTTCGGATCCCTTCTGTGTCCCAGTTAGATCTCTCCGGAGTACTCTGCGAAACCGAGCGGGCCTTTACCCTCCCTCCGGCGTGCTATGTTGATGAGGACATTCTGGCTTTTGAGCAGGAGCGCCTTTTTGCCGGGGGTTGGGTCAGTGCGGGCCGAACCCGCGATCTGGCGCAGTCGGGGGACTATCTGGCATTTTCGGTCGCGGATACTCCCCTGATTGCGGTTCGGGGTGAGGATGGTGGTCTTCGCGTTCTTGCCAACACCTGCCGTCACCGGGGCATGCAACTGGTGGAACCGGGCAGAGGTGAATGCCGCCAGTTCGTCTGCCCGTTCCACGGCTGGTGCTACAAGTTGGACGGCCGTCTGTTTGCGGCGCCCAGGATGGACGGCGCCGCCGGTTTTGAGTCAGCCGATTTCGGCCTGGTGCGGGTACGCAGCGAAGAGCGGGCCGGTTTTCTGTTCGTCAACGTGGATGGCAAGGGACCACCGCTGGACGACTGGTTGGGCGACTTCGAGACCGTGCACGAACCCTGGCGGCTCGGTTCGCTGGTGACGGCGAGTCAGCGGGAGTTCACCGTCGAGTGCAACTGGAAACTTTTCATTGAGGTATTCAACGAGTACTACCATCTGCGCAAAGTCCATCCGCACACGTTGTCGGCGCTGTATGCCACGCCGGATCCGGTGGATAAAACCGACGGGGCGTTTGTCAGCCAGTTTGGCGAACATGCCAGACGCGGCAGTGTTGGCGTGCTGGAGGAGGCCGGCAGCGGCCTTGAGGCCCTGCCTGGATTATCGGGCCGGCTGGCGGACGGCACCCGCTACACCTGGGCCTATCCCGGCCTGACGTTTGCCGCCTCGCGTGATGCAGTCTGGGTGCTGGAGGCTGTCCCGGTGACGGTGTCCCGCACCGCAGTGCGACTGACCTTGCTGTTCGACAAGGCCAGCCTGTCGGCGCCGGACTTCCGGCAGATTCTTGAGCGCTATGAAAACCGGATGGCGATCGGTATGGATGAAGACATTGTGGTCCTCGAGGCGCAGCAGCTGGGCCTTCATTCCCGTCTCGCACGCCCCGGACGGGTTTGTCCAGAGCTCGAGCCCAGTATCCACGTTTTCCACCGCTGGTATGCCGGTCAGTTGATTGGCGCGGGGTTGGCAGCCGGTTGAGCGCTGCCGGCACTCAGGGGCGGTGTGCGCTCGCGAGATAGTCTTCTGATTGAAATTCGTGAAGGCGGCTCGCCGTCCGGACAAAATCCTCCGTCAGGCGGTCGCCCTGGTAAAGCTCGCTGGCCGGTGCTGCGGCGGAGACGATCACATTCACTCTTCGATCATAGAGCTCGTCGATCAGCTCGACCAGCCGGCGGGCAGCGTCCTCGCGCTCGGTGTCAAAGCGCGGGATGCCGCTGATCAGCAGGGTGTGAAAGCTTCTTGAGAGTTCGACGTAGTCGACTTTGGATCGCGGCCCGTCGCACAGCGCCTCAAAGTCAAACCAGATCACCCCATTGCCTCTTGCCCGAATTGGGATGTCCCGGCCGTGCAGGCAGAGTGTGTCGGCCTGGATAGCGGCCGTGCGGTCAATCGTCAGCAGCAGCGCGCGCATGCTGGCTTCCGCCTCGGCGTCGTCCGGTATGTGATAGGTCGGCATGGATCCCAGCGTTTCCAGCCGGTAATCCCGATCCCCGGCAAGGTGGATTACCTCGGAGTAGCGCTCTATCAGGTCAATCGCAGGCAAAAACCGGTCTCGCTGCAAGCCCTGCTGGTAAAGCAGGCGGGGAGGGGTGTTTGAGGTAAAGATCAGCGTCAGACCGTCCTCGATCAATGCATGCAGCAGCCCCGAGAGGATCATGGCATCACCGAT
>JAERSQ010000006.1 GCA_016845525.1 Pseudomonadota bacterium | reverse complement strand
TCGAGATCAAACAGCCAGTTTTCATCCATCTTGCAAAAACCATAGGTCACCCGTGATGTCTCACCGCCTTTTACCGTCTCAAGCGTCATCTTCCTGCAGGAAAGATCCTGCTTTTGGTAATCCTCGGTCACTGTCCATACGCTGGTCAGGCGCCTGTCTTGGGTTTCCCAGGTAACGGGCATATTAATGTCGGCGGTGTCCAGCGTGACGTTGATTTGGTTGAGCAAGGCATCAAGTTCAGCGCCGGTAACCGATGCCAGCGGCGAATCGCGGAGAAAGAGCGAGTTTTGCGCGACGGCTGCTGTACTGATGCACAGCACTGCTGCCACGGCAAGCCCGTGCTTTAGGTTTTTCAGAGTCATCCCCTGTCATCTCCCGGCGGAGCTTCGGTTGCTATTTGCTGCGCCGCTGCCCCGGCTGCTGCCAGTTCAGGGGTAACGGCTTCGACGATAACCCGCTTAGGCGCAAATTTTATTCCCGCTTCAGCGAAGGCAGCCTGAATTTTAGCGTAGACCACCCGGCGAAGCCCGAACTGCTTACCAGGGACTGTTGAAAACTTGCATCTTACGACAAATGCAGAGTCATCCATACGATTGACGCCCTGGGATTTGAGCGGCTCGAGAAAGTCTGGGCCATGCTCAGGATCCTCGAGAAGTTTCTGCCCCACCTTCTTGACCAGTTTACGCACTTTTTCCACGTCCTCTTCAAACGGGATACGCAATTCGAACTTCATGATGACCCAATCGCGGCTGAAATTGGTCAGCGTATTGATCTGGCTGTACGGGATTGTATGCAAGGGGCCATTGTGATGGCGCAGTTGCATTGAGCGCACCGAGATTTGCTCAACCGTCCCGGTGTTGCCACCGACGTCTATATATTCGCCTTTTCGAAAGGCATCATCCACCAAAAAGAATATTCCGGAAATAATGTCGGCCACAAGGCTCTGCGCTCCGAAGCCGATAGCAAGGCCCAGGACACTTGCTGCGGCGATGAGTGGCCCAATGTTGACCCCAAGACTGGACAGGATGACCATTGCAGTGACCGTCACAATCGTCACCATGAGGAAACCCCGCAACAAAGGCAGGATAGTGGCAATTCGGGACAACCCCTGACCTCCAGGATCGCCGCCCGTTTCCAGGTGACCTTCGGCGTCCTCGCTTTGTGCCGGGGTTTCTTCTCGCGACGCAATCCAGCGTTTTGCTACCGTCCAGACGAGATACGCGAGGATAACCGTCACGAGAATTTGCCCTGCAGACTGAGTAATCTGTTCTCCCAGTTGTGATCGCGTCACAGCAACGAGATCAACGTTCCACATTCGGCCTAGCAGAAGAATTCCTGCGACGATGATGATCAGTCGACTTGTCTGGACGAGACCGTCACGTGCCGCCTTCCCTCGTCGCGGCATGGAGCCCCCTTCGGAGTCTGTGATCCCCCATTCACGGATCAAAGGCCCCATCGCGCCCAACAGGAGGGGCGCGAGAAAAAGAAGGAGCAGCGTCTTCAGTACAGAGAGAAGTACCCCGTCTTGTTTAAGCGCGATAGCGGCGAACATTCCGATAAATATGAGCAGAATGATCAATCCCGTTCCGATTGCGGGCCATAGACCTGCGAAGGTCTTTCGGAGGAGTCCCGGCGGATTACCTGACAGGAGGAGATTACTGACGGGTCGACGAACCAGCCACAGAACCACGATGATGATCGAGGCCAGAGCAAGGCCGCCAACCAGATTAACCGAGCTAACCACAATGGCAACCTCGAATGGGGAGGTCACGGCACTGAGATAGGCCTGAAAAAAGAAAAGTGCAGAGCTGGCGATGAAGATCCAGGAGATTCGTGAACTCACGATGCGTGAATCCGGATCATCGAGTGGGGTCAGTCGGCAGTCGGGTCTTTTTGGAGAGAAGACAAAATTGACAACTTGATTGAGCAACCAAGCAACGAGGATGGCTGCGATCAGACTCATCATGAGCAGTCGATTAGGTTCATGCCCGCGGTAGGCGAGGAGAAATACAATGTAAGCGCTCACAGCAAATACGGCTGGGGGGAATAGGTCGTAAATCAATAGGCCAAAACGCCGAGCCAGGCGCACGGGAAAAGTATGTTGACTGGCAGCTGATAATGCCTCCGGAATTCTTTTGGTGGCTTTCTTAAATAGGTGCTGGACCAACCAACCCACTAGCAGGATTCCTAGGATGTAAGCCATGACTAGCCAAAGGGTTCCAGCGCTCTCACCGGGCGGGGTCATCGCTGTTGCCACGATACCCGGTACCCGGGTAATCACCGGGATTTGTCGAAATCTCTCAGCGAGACCTTTACGAAAGTCGTTGGTAATGGTGGCGAGCTCCATGACGACAGGGTCGCTCGATGCGGATTCTGATTGGGAGTCACCAATAAGGTCCCAGACGATATCCCGGACCTGCTCGTCACTGAGCCTTGCCAGCAGTGCCTGCCGTTCCTCGGCACCCAGGTTCTGATCAAATACTTCTGACGGGTCCGACGCTTCGACAGTATCGGCCAGGATCGGCGTGCTGATGATGCTGCTGCCAAATACCAAGGCAAGCATGAGACCGGTGATGAGTGATACAAGCTTACGAGCGGCGAGGGTATTCATCGTCTTTTCCAGGAAGAGGGCCTTGTTCGAGAAGCAATATATTCTGATTTAGGTTTGTCCGAAACTGACTTCAGTCGCAAAGTCGCGAGATCTCCAACGTCTGTCGAGTCGAAAGTCGGAAAAACAAACTGATTTTATTAAAAAAACCGACTCTTTTCTCCGGGCTGAAAGCGTGTGTTGCACCGGTTATGTCCCAAGGTTATTCTTGACTTAGAGCCCGCTGGAGTTCTAAACCATCACGCGGGAACTTATAGTACTTTTACCACTTTGGGGGAATTATGAACATTGCTCGTATTGGCGTTGCGTTGGCGTTGGTTGGTGTGACAGCCACAGCAGTTGGTGATATGGATCCGGCGGCGCTTGCTGCGGAGTCGCTGGGTAAGTTGGCGAATGCCAAAGCCATGTCTGTTGATGTGGCGATCGCAGAAGAGGCCGTTCTCAGCCAGGGTTTGAAGATCCGCACGCTTCGCGAAGGGGCGATCGTTTTGAGTCGCAGC
>JAERSQ010000005.1 GCA_016845525.1 Pseudomonadota bacterium | reverse complement strand
CAACGGCGAGCCTGTCGACATCAATCAAGCCGACGCGCCGCTTTTGGCGGAGAACATCGTCGGGGTGGGACCTGTCCTCGCGGGAGCAATCGTTGCTTATCGACTCGAAAACGGGGACTTTCAATCGATCGAAGAGTTGCTGGAGGTCCCGGGGATCGGTCCCAAGGTATTGGAAAACAACGAGGAAACGCTGTTGGTGGATGGAAAAGCCTACCAGAACTGATAGAATTAAAAGGTGATGTTTGGGAAGGGTGCCCGAGAGGGCGCCCTTTCTTTTTGGCGTATAAGGAAAATTGGGAAAATTGGGGAAAAAGTCCCCTGAATCTACGGAGCTGCCCGAGTGAAAGTAACAATCGTTGGTAGCGGTTACGTGGGCTTGGTTTCCGGTGCCTGCCTGGCCGATGTCGGGAACGACGTGCTGTGTATGGACGCAGATCACGTAAAGATCGATGATCTAAAACAGGGCCGGATTCCTATCTATGAGCCTGGGCTTGAGGATTTGATCAGTGTTAATTCGAAAGCGGGGCGGCTCGCTTTTACAACGGATCTATCGGAGGCGGTGCAATTTGGACAGATAATTTTTATCGCCGTAGGTACACCACCCGATGAAGATGGGGCGGCGGACCTGAAACATGTCCTGGCCGTAGCGCAGGGAATAGGAAATTCGCTTACTGACTATCGGGTCATTGTGAATAAATCCACAGTCCCGGTAGGAACGGCCCAGAAGGTTCGTACGGAGGTTCAATCCCGTCTCGATCAGCGGGCTCTGGATGTCGATTTCTCGGTGGTATCCAACCCTGAATTCTTGAAAGAAGGCGCAGCGATCGAGGATTTTCTCAAACCGGACCGAATCGTAGTGGGAAGTGATAGCGAACGCGCCAGGCGGTTGATGCGGGAGCTCTATGCGCCCTTCAATAGAAGCCATGATCGCTTGATGTTTATGGACCTGCCGTCGGCAGAACTTACCAAATACGCAGCGAACGCCATGCTTGCCACGAAGATTTCGTTCATGAATGAGCTGGCAAATATTGCCGAGCGTGTCGGAGCAGATATCGAGACTGTGCGCCTTGGTATTGGCTCAGACCCGCGTATCGGATACCACTTTATCTACCCGGGTTGCGGTTACGGCGGTTCTTGTTTTCCTAAAGATGTCCAGGCGCTCGCGAGGACGTCGCATGAAAACGGGTGGGAACCCAGGATTCTGAACGCAGTTGAGGCTGTCAATCAAAAACAGAAAGAAAGCATTGTCGAGAAGATCGTCTCGCGTTTCGGGAGCAGCCTGGATGGCCGCCACTTTGCAGTCTGGGGTCTTGCCTTCAAACCCAATACAGACGATATGCGTGAAGCACCCAGCAACACCATCATTAGGGCGTTAGTCAATTTTGGGGCGAGAATTACTGCATTCGATCCAGTCGCAGTCGACGAGGCAAAAAAGACATTCTGCGACCTCGAAGGAGTGAGCTTTAGTGCAGACCCTTATAGCGCGCTTGAGGGCGCCGACGGACTCATCCTTCTCACAGAGTGGAAAGCCTTTCGGAGTCCAGATTTGGCCCGTATTCGGGAGATGCTTAGCGAGGGTGTTATCTTCGATGGTCGAAATGTTTTTGATCCTAAGATCCTCAGCCAATATGGCCTCGATTACTACAGCATTGGCCGACGACCGATTTTGTCAGATTGAGAGTCAATCAATCGATGGATCATGAGTTTTTAAGCCGGCTTCGCTCCAGGCGCGTCCTGGTGGTTGGGGACACTATGCTCGACCGTTATTGGATCGGTGACGTCACCCGTATTTCCCCAGAGGCACCGGTGCCTATTGTCAATATCGGCGAGGTGAGAGAGTGTCCCGGAGGGGCAGGAAACGTTGCAGCCAATATCGCCGCTCTCGGCGCGGGCTGCGAGTTGCTCTCATTCATTGGAGATGATGATGCCGGTCGCCGGCTGAGCGAACTGCTGGCGCAGGCGGGAGTGGATCGGCACTTTCACATTGATCCGCATGGGCGCACTACGGAGAAGCTAAGGATCGTTTCCAGAAACCAGCAACTCCTCCGTGCTGATTTTGAGTCGCGCCCTTCTGCGCAGTTGCTCGAGCGAAGCGTTGCGGACTTTCGGGAGATCAGTCAGACCGTCGACTGCGTTGTTATCTCCGACTATGGGAAAGGGGGTCTGGCGTATATCGAACAAATGATTCAGGTTGCAAGGGATCAGGGAATTGCGGTGATTGTTGATCCGAAAGGCGCTGACTACGGGCGCTATCGGGGAGCGACACTGGTTACCCCAAACCGGGACGAGTTTGCCCTGGCGACAGGCGTTGCGACGGATGACCCGGCATTCTTTGATACGGCGCAGAGCCTGGTCGCGCATTCGGACCTGAAAGGGCTGTTGGTCACTCGGGGAGATGAGGGGATGACACTGTTTCTGGCATCAGGCGAGGTCATCCATCAGGATGCCACCGCGCGGGAGGTTTTTGATGTCAGTGGGGCTGGCGACACTGTGGTGGCAATCATTTCAGTTTGCATTGCCGCAGGACTTGATTGGGCTGATGCCATTAAGTGGGCCACGCGGGGCGCTAGCGCGGTGGTGGGAAGGTTTGGGACAAGTGTCGTCCGTCCGTCCGACTTAACCCTCGACCCGCAGGTGGAGGGCCTGAAATGATCGTCGTGACTGGCGGTGCGGGTTTTATCGGTTCGAACCTGATTGCAGCACTTAACCTGCGCGGTCACCGCGATGTTATTCTTGTGGATGATCTTTCGGATACCGCAAAAATTCAGAACATCAGCGACCT
>JAERSQ010000004.1 GCA_016845525.1 Pseudomonadota bacterium | reverse complement strand
ATTTTCTTCAAGACGGGTAATAACCCATCGCCCCCAGATACCACCCATGCCATCAATCAAAAGGAGCGGCTCACCTTTGTCAGCCGCTCGCTTCATTTGCTCAATCTGATCAAGACCGCCCCTGAATTCAGGGTAGATCGTGCCTTCCAAATCAATCTGTTCCATGCCATGCCCGAGATATTGCATAGCAGGATCATTCTGCAGACGTTCCTGACCTTGCCAGCGATATTCAATAGAACGCCGTAATTGTTGGTAAGCACTGGTATTGAGTGAAAACCGATAGTTTCCTAATCCCATCATGGTGCTCATAATACGGCTCCTGCAGTATCAAATAATGCGCCACGGGTTTGCTCCTTAATGCGGCGCATGACTTCGTCGGCAATGCGACTCACGTCTTGGCCGGGCGCGGCTTGAACTGTGATGTTGAAAGCGTTGTTATGCGTGTGCTCAGTTGATTGACGGATGCCACCACGCGCTGCATCCTGAACAGAACGCTGCAAGGCATTACGTTCATCCTTGTTGGTGATTGTTGCCTCAACAGACGGTTCCTTGCTGCCAAAAATGGCGTCCCAGACTTTGCCAATGGCTCGAATGGGGGCGCTGATGATTTTCCAAAACCCACCAATCCAATCAGCAAACGCCTCCCAGATGGGTTTCACACTGTCCCAGATGCCTGAAAAGAATGTCTTTACCTTATCCCAGTTCGTAATCAGCAGTCCGGCAGCCAATGCGATACCGCCAACGATCAGCCCAATGGGATTGGTCATGATTGCTACGGTTAGCGCACGCATGCCGCCAATAACAATGGGAATAGCGCGTGAAGCCAACCCAATCAGACTGGTAGCAAAGGCTTTAATCATGCCTCCAAAGGCAAGTGCTTTCAGACGCACTGCAGTAATAGCAGCGCTGATGTTGAAGGCTCCCATGCGAAGAGATGCAAGCGCCAAAGCCGATTGCAATCCACGGAAACCAACCATGAGTGCGTTGGCTCCTCCCAACACAAAGGTCCAAGCATAGCCAAGACCAATCGCTGCGATCTTGATGCCGATCAGCGCGAATGTGGCTCCAAACACAACGCTGGTGAGTAGTGGAAATCGTTCTGCCAGATCAGCGATCATCCCGCTCATCGGGCGCAGTACATTGTTCACCAAGAAATTAAGCGGTGGCAGCAAAGTCGTTCCGATATTCATGCCGATTTCAGTGATCTGATTGCTCAGCAGCTGCAGACTGTTCTTGGTCGTATTGGAGCGATTAGCAAATTCACGCTGCATGGAATTATGCTTTTTACTATCGCCCAGTAAATCCAAGGTTTTCTGGTAGGTCTGCACTTGCCCAGCGAGCAGTGAAATATCATCTGCATATTCAAGCCCGAACAGATCAGACAAAATCCCGGCGCGTTCCTGCTTTTCAACCTGCGAGACGGTTTGCAGGAAAGAGAGCAATGCGCCTTGAGCATCATCTCTGATGGCATCTTTCAAGCCTTGAGCCTCAATCCCAAGAGCACTGAGACCGGACTGGAATTTGGCGCTCTGTTTATCGGCAGTGTTCAACTTCAAAAGCAAAGCATTCATCGCCGTAGCGGCCACTTCAGGCTTTTTACCTAGCGCGACAAACGTATCTCCCAGTGCGGCGGTTTGCTCCGCCGAAAGCCCGAAATCTCTGGCTTGTGCACCTGCACGCGTAATAACTTGTACAATCTCGCTGGCTTTTGCCGCCGTGTTATCGGACAAGTGATTGAGCGCATCACCCAGCTGGCTCATCTCGATGATTGGAATGCCGAAGATATTGGAGAGTTTAGCCATGGATTCACCTGCCTGATCGGGCATGATGTCAAAAGCGACAGCCATCTGGGATGCAGTCTTAACAAAATCTGGTAAAGCATCTTCTGACACACCCAACTGTCCACCAGCGGCAGCAATCTGAGCCAGACCTGCAGCAGAAAGAGGGATGGTACGTGACATGGCCTTGAGCTGATTGCCAAAAGCCCGCAGGCCGTTTTCCTGATCCTTGAAATCAACGACTTTGCGGACATCAGCCATCTCGCTTTCAAAATCAATCGCTGCTTTTAGCGGTGCGCCCATAGCAGCGCCGAGCGCTACCATATCCAGAATTTGACCGCGTAAAGCGGCTCGTCTGGCCTTGATGCCATCACCACGTTTTAGCGCCTGATCCAATGCATTATATTTGGATTTGAGGCTATCCACCGATGTGCCAAGTTTGGTCTGTTGAGCTGCCAGATTGCGTGTGCTTTGTCCTGCGGCCTTCATTTCCAGACGTACTTGGCGCAGAGATTCCTGCTTTTTCTCATAGGCAGCTTTGGCGCGTCCAGCAGCATTCTTGGCTTTTTCAAACTCCGACTTCATTTTGGCCGTGGGGTTAGCTGTTCGTTTCATGGCCAAAGCCAATTCACGCACTTGCGTTTCCGCTGCCTGCCATGAATTTTTCGCGGCAATAACATCCGTTTTGAGTTTCTGGAAACTTTGAATACGCTTACCACTCGCATCAAGAGATTTCAGGGCTTGGCCCATCTGCATGAGCTGCTTGCGCCCACCACCCAAAGCAGTGCCAAAGCTGCTCTTTAGGGCAGCGCCAATGGTAATGGATACAGCGTTATTCTGTGCCATGATGCATGTCCTGTATTTTAAGGGTGAATGTTTAGGTTTTGATCAGGGATGATGCGTCTTGATGCCAAAGCAAAAACTCGTCGATCTCCATGTTGAGCCATAGCTCAATGCCGCCAACATGAGATGCCAAGGTCAAAACGGCTAGTCGGAGATCTCCGGCGTCGAGGGAAAAAAATCAGCAAAACTCTGCTGGATTTTGCCGTAATCAGCCAAGTCCAGCTCTTCAATTACGCGGATATCGACTTCGGCCAGATTGGCAATCATGGCGATTTCTTTTTCCGCATCTGTCTTTTTCATGCGTTCGACTGCCAGACGGTCACGCACTTTAGGCCGTCTGATATTCAGCTCATCATAGGTGACATTATCAATGGTGATCGGGTCTTGTAGCTTAATGGTCTGCATTGTTTTTCTCCTCGGTTACGGGTTTGCTGGCCTCAGCTGTTTTTTGCTTGTCCTCCTTTGGAGAGGCACCAGGTTTATCGGCTGTAGGCTTGGCTGCTTTTTTGGTGGATCGCGTTGCCTTGGACGGCTTTACTGCACCACGACGTGCCTTGTGGGCGCTGCGATACATGGATTTACGCCCGATATAGAGTTCTATATCCTCGCTTGGGTAATCCTTTTCAGCCTCGCTCTGCTTGCCTGCAATAATCAAAGTCGAACCTTGACCACGGTGATAGATAAGCTCACCGCTTTTGGGGGCTTTGAAATCTGGTTCATCCCGAAGAAACTCCTCCAGCGGATATGAGAATTCTTCAATCTGAACCGTGTCGTTTTGTAGTGTGAATGTACCTTTCATGGGGGTCTCCTGCGTTAAAGGGTTAAATGCCGATAGCGGTTCGGATGGATGCCAATTGGTCAGTTCCATTGATGATCCGAACCATGTTTTCGGCATCAATTTCGATGAGTTCATCGCCATTGACGGTGAGTTTGTAATACCGCGCAGCAATCATGCATTTGAGCGTGGCCTTATCTCCGGCCTTCCATGTGCCCGCATCCAGCTCCTTGAATGAGCCGCGCAAATTGACCACAACGGCCTCAGCGTCAGCGCCAGCCTGAATAGCCCCGCGCAGAGTAATCGCCACAGCATTGCCATCAACAAGCCCGAATAATCGGAAGAGTTCATGGTCATATTCAGCAAAGGTGAGTTCTGCCTCCAATTTTTCCATGCCCATATCAATCTCGACCGGGGCATCCATGCCGCCAGCACGATGTTCTTCCGTCTGAATGGTGAGTTTTGGCAGCACGCATTCATCCACGCGCCCGGCATAACCACGCCCATCAACGGTGACGTTAAAGTTTTTCAGTATTTTGGGAATCATGACAAAATCTCCTCTATGTAATCGTTAACCAGATGGCTGCGGAATGTGATGTGTTCAGCCGGATATGGCGGGGTGAAGTCAAAATCGAAATAGACCTTGCCCTGCGTGATGTTTGCTGGGGTATTGAGTTCAGGATCAGCGTAACAACGCCCGCCAAGAATGGCTCCTTGCGCTGTCAGTGAGGCGAGATAGCCATTCACTGCCTCCGTCACATCCTCAATGTAGGTTTTGGTGATATTCCTATCGACTGCCCATAAATGCGCTCTGAGCAGACTGTCATTGA
The DNA here is from genome assembly GCA_016845525.1 of Pseudomonadota bacterium. GTDB lineage: Bacteria > Pseudomonadota > Gammaproteobacteria > Arenicellales > UBA868 > UBA868. Next base: position 977 of record JAERSQ010000004.1, on the reverse strand, counting down.
TAATATCAGCCGTCCGGCGCACAGACAGGAAGGCCCATTTAGGATCACTGGAACAGGTGCGGTTTCCCCATAGCCTGTAACCATCTTGGCGAATAATGGTCGCGACCTCATTTTCATTGAGGTAATTGGCGCGTGCATTGGCATCACCAAGGGTGAAATCGACCGGGCGTGCGGTGCCAATAATGCCGTTAATATTTTGATTGGACGGTGACCACCAAAAGCCGCGATCATTGTCATTCTTGGCAATCAAACCTGCCACACGAGCACTGGCCGGAGCCAAAGACGATGTAGAGGCTTCGCTATCCCAGATTTTGACGAACGGATCGACCACATAGACACGCGGGCTACCCCAATCATTGCGATAGGCAATCGCATCAGCGTCATTGCTGTTAGGGCCATCGGCAATAATGACGGCTCTCAGGCGCTCAGCAATACCCAGCAATTCAGCGACAACAGGGTTGGCATTACTCTCCGGTTTGAGATGGGTAAAACCCGGCGCGATTAATAAACGTGGACTAACATGCACCACGCTTTCTGCGCCTAAAAAGGCGTGAACACCTTCATATTGACCTGTGTCGGTGTCTATGCCGCCGATGATATTGCTCAAGGTTTCAGCTTCATCAGCACCTTCCGCAACGCGCACAACCACCACCATGGCTCCTGCCTGATCAAAGATAGCGTCAATAGCAGGAGGCAAGGTGCCGCCAGCCCCTAACTGGGCGGCTTCTGTCCGATTTCCGGCAATCAATACCGGAGTATTTTCGGGAAAGAGCGATGCATCTGCATCTGGCGCTGTGCCGATCAATCCAATAATGCTGGAGCGAACGGTGCGTATGGGGCGTGGTCCGGTATCAATCTCAACCACTTCCACGCCATGTAAAAATTGTTCAGGCATAGTGTTTTCCTTATTGTTTGGTGGAATTCAGGCACAAAAAAATCCCGCATGGGCATTCCCAGCGAGATCAGCTCTGGCCTAT
>JAERSQ010000003.1 GCA_016845525.1 Pseudomonadota bacterium | reverse complement strand
CTCGGGGCGGGCTTCAGACATCCCATATGAAGCATTCGCGCCTGAGCGGTTTCAAGATGAGAAAGAACAAAAAGACGAGCCAGGTACCGCGCCCTTGCACGGCTAGTGCCTTTCAAGAATCGGAAGGTTCCTCCGGAATGAAGTCACAAAAAGACCTGGATGCTGTTATCGCCAAGGCCGTCAGGGACCGCGATGCCCGCGAGCGCGACTATCGGGCACAGTCTCTCAAGATTCACCCTTGGGTGTGTGGGCGATGTGGGCGCGAGTTCACTCGTGAGAACCTGCACGAGCTGACCGTGCACCACAAAGACCATAATCACGACAACAATCCGCCCGATGGAAGCAACTGGGAGAACCTCTGTCTTTACTGTCATGACAACGAACACGCCCGCTATGTGGACGCGGTTCCCGGTATTGAAAGCCAAAAATCATCCGAAGTGACTCATAAGGCATTGGCAGGTCTTGGTGATCTTCTCAAAAAAGATGAGTAGATCTTTTTCTTGAGAGTCACCTTTCAATCACCCTGAGGCGTCTTCAGGATTCGGGCGCGACCCAGGCAACCGCTTCGATTTCCACCAACATGGTGGCCTCTGCGAGCCGCGCCTCCACTGTGGTCCGGGCAGGGGGATCTGTCGGGAATACCTTGGCGAACTCGGCATTCATGATGTCAAAATCTCTGATGTCGGCGAGATACACATTGCACTTGATCACGTCGTCCACCGTGGCGCCTCCTTCATGCAAGACAGACACCACGTTCTTCAGGGTTTGGCGGGTCTGCGCAGCGACATCTCCGATCCCTGTCACCTCACCGGTTTCATCCCAGGCCACCTGACCTGCCGTAAAAATCATGCCCCCACCGTGCGCACCGGGTGAGTAGGGATAGGTCGGGCGCGGCTGAAAGTCGAGACTTTTGGGACGCAATGTGGTTCTTGGCATATCAATCTCCAAAGGGGATAAAAAGATAAAACTAAAGTTCAATCAGCAGCAGTTAACGTGATTTCGATCTCGGTAGGATTGCCATGATTACAGGGATTATTCACCTGCGGGCAATTTGAGATCACTGCGAGCGCATTCATCTCGGCTCTCAACGATACCCGAGCCCCCGCCTGTGCTTTGCTCGGAACAAACACTGTGTCTTTCAGGGCCCGCTCATCATTAACGGGCACATCACAGAAGAAGTTGATATTAGGGACAATGTCGCGCCGGCCAAGACCAAAGGTCTTCAGTCCTTTCAGAAAATTCTCCCGGCACCCGGATATACCCTTTACGCCATAAAGCATCTCATTACTGACTTCGCTGCAGCAGCCACCGATAGTGTCATGCCCGTCAAAGGTATCTTCAGTAATCGTGAAGATCGGCCGGGCGTCATCAGAATAGAGCTTATGCCCCGCACTCAACTTCAGGGTCAGCGCGGCTTTGAGGGTATTTGGAGCGTGATAGCGCTCTTCCGGGTGTTCCGCGTTGTAACAAAGAAAATCGACACCCTGCCCTCCTTTCAGGTCGACAATCGTTAGGGTGTCGCCCTTCGGGACGACTCCGGCCCAGTGGCCCCCCGCCTCCACAATAATCGTGTTCGTCATCGCGTTCTCCCGGGAAAATAATGGGGCACGGTAGCATATTTACAATAAAACACGACGTAGATTTCGAACCCGGCTGTTTGCTGTGGCGATTCCAATTCCATAGACTATGCCGGCCTCTGAAGAAGCCAATCGCACCTGCCTCATCCCACAGTCCACATGACCCAGTACCGATCCAGCTTCATATCCTGCGACTTTGATTTCGATGCGAACGGCAAGCATTACGGCGCCGCACATCTCGATTACTCCAACGATGAAGGTGCCTCTCGAGTCTTTCCCATACCCATCGTCAGCATCACAAATGGTGACGGCCCGACTGTTTTGCTGACTGCGGGAAACCATGGCAATGAAGATGAGGGCCAACTGATCCTTCGCCGACTCATCGCAGATATTTCACCAGAAAACGTCCAGGGGCGGATCATCGCCCTTCCGGCGCTTAACTATCCCGCGGTTCGCGCCAATACCCGAACGTCGCCGCTGGATGGGGGCAATCTCAACCGGTGCTTTCCTGCTAGCACCGTAGCAGGACCGACCGATGGGATTGCCCGCTTTGTCGTTGATGCTCTGCTGCCGCTTGCTGATGCGGGGGTCGATCTTCACGCGGGCGGTGCCAGCGCCAAGTATGTCAACACGACTTTCTTATGCACCTGCGAGGATGCAGCTGTGTTTCGAAAGTCTTTTGATCTCGCCAAGGCTTTCAATGCGCCCTATATGTATGTCGTTGACGGCAGAGGATCACCCACCGGATTTGACCCGGCTGCCCACGCAGCCGCGGTTCCGTTTATCTCAACAGAACTTGGCGGCGGATGGATTGACCGCGAAGCTCTCGAAGTAGGTTATCAGGGCGTGCGAAACGTGCTTGCCCACCTTGGCATCATCGCAACCTCTGAAGTACGCACTGAGTCCGGGCAAATCACTTACCTGGACGCCAGAAAATCCGAGGGCGTCGTCTACGCCCCTCATGAAGGCCTTTTTGAATCCCGCATCGATCTCGGAGAGGAAGTCGAGGCCGGACAGACTGCGGGAGTGCTCTATTCTCTGGACGAAGTAGATAGGCCTCCAACGGTCCTCAATTTTCCCGATGCGGGCATTGTCTGCGCAAAACATATCTCTGCACGGGTGGTAAGCGGTACGAGAACTTACATCACTGTGAAGACAGCTACAGAGCATGCATTTCTTACGTCGGTCGACGACTGAGACGTAAACTTTTTTAACGTTGCAAATCTTTTCTAAATAATGCCCCCCAACCAATGCCGGTATCGCTATCTCAAAGATAGATGTAGCAAACAAGTACAAGATACTGTGACACGTCCTCTTCCCAGAACGAGATAGCATGGAAGATCAATATCTTGAATGTTTATTGGCACGTCTGGGACTTGATCTCAGCGATGAAGAAATTCGATGGGTCAAAACCGCCTTCGCGGGATACCGTCCTCAAATCGAAGAACTGATGTCCCTTGACCTCGCCGGCGAGGAAGTGGGAACCGCTTTCTTGCCCCTTGGGAAACCCTAATGGACCGCTCCGAGCCCCTGCACTATCTCTCTATAGACAGAGCGGGAAACCTCATCAGGGACGGCAAACTTTCCTCAGTAGACCTGACGGAGTCATACCTCGAAAGAATAGACCAGCTGAATCCCACTCTGCATAGCTACATCACCGTGAATGGGAATGCTGCGCGGAAAGATGCGAAGGCGATGGATATGGAGATCGCTCGCGGCCGCTATCGTGGCCCTCTTCATGGGATTCCCCTTGCGTTTAAGGATCTAGTAGATACGGCAGCTCTTGCCACCACATACGGAAGCAAGGCTTTTAAAGACAGGGTTCCAAGCAAAGATGCTACTCTCGTCACCCGCCTAAAAGCCGCTGGCTGCATCAATCTCGGCAAACTCACGATGAGTGAACTGGCCATGGTGGGGCCTCCCAATCTTGGCAAAGAGACTCTGAATCCTTGGAATACCTCACATGCCCCCGGAGGCTCAAGTAGCGGCTCCGCAACCGCTGTCGCGGCCGGTCTATGTGCCGGGTCAATCGGATCTGATACCGGCGGCTCTATTCGCTTCCCAGCTGCAAATAACAACCTCGTCGGACTTATGCCCACCTACGGTCGAGTGAGTCGGAAAGGTGTCATGCCGCTGAGCTGGACACTTGATCACGTGGGGCCGATGACCCGAACGGTTGAGGATGCTGCCATCATATTGCACGCAATCTCAGGTTTCGATCCTGCGGACCGAATAACTTCCACCAAATCAGTAGGTGCTTTTCGATCGGATCTCACTGCTGACATCAGGGGTTTGGAAATTGGTGTTCTGGAAGATAGTCTTATCGACATTGATTTCGAGATCGCGAATGCGATTGAAAGTTCGATCAGGGCATTTGAATCCCTGGGAGTAAGAGTTCGTCTTGTACGAATGCCCAATTACCGTGTTCTCCATATTGCAAACTCAATTATCTACCTGGTAGAGGCATTTAATAACTTTGGCACACTGCTTCGCCAAAAGCCGTCCGAGTTAGGCAAAATTTTTCGCATCTACGGATACATGGGCGGCTTGTTCTCCGCCGATGAATATGTTCAAGCAATGCGTCTTCGCTCACGTACCCGAGTTGAGGTAGAGAAGATATTCGAAAAGGTTGACTTAATCCTGTCGCCAACCACAAATTCACCTCCCAAGAAGATAGAAGAATTTGATCCCTTCGTCCTGACAGAGTCGACTCGATCCGCAAGCGCTGAGGCCTTTAACCTTGCCGCCTGCCCCGCTCTTTCTGTACCGTGTGGTTTTACCAAAGCCCAACTGCCGATTGGCTTGCAAGTCGCAGCAAAACCAATGAACGAGCAGATCTTATTGAACGCCGCCTATGCTTATCAGGAACTTGTCGGTCTGCACCACAAGCACCCGTCTCTGTAAGCTCAACTCTGATCACGCACTGTCCCACTCTAACTTGCTGAATTAATGTTGAAGACCCTGAAAGTTCTCGGCAGTGCAGTCGTGCTGCTTGTCGTCACTGTAGTCTTGTTTGGATGCTTTGCCCCAGTTATTGGAGGCCGGCAATCGCCTGACAGTCTGCAGCGGATCGAAAGCTCCCCGAACTTTGTGGACGGTCAGTTCGTGAATGCGGTCCCGACGTCAGTCAGCACGCGTGCTCCTAACAGTGAAACATCGATCATGGATTGGATATTCCAAGCTGAGGACAAGAATCCGCGTGCGCCCCTGCCCTCAGAGATTTTCCATCCTGAAGACCTGACAGAAGGCAAATTTGTCTGGCTGGGGCATGCAACCTTGCTCATGAAGCTGAACGGTCTTGTGATCATGACCGATCCCGTGTTTCACCGAGCCTCTCCGATCCCCGTCTTTGGCAGTCCTTTTCCGATCGAGAATCCCATTCCGATCGACAACCTGCCGGTCATCGACGCCGTGGTGATCTCTCATGATCACTATGATCATCTGGATCATAAAGCCGTGCGATGGCTGGCGGACCGCGTCAAGCATTTCTTTGTTCCCCTTGGGGTGAAAGCTCACCTGGTGCGATGGGATGTCGATCCTAATGCCATCACGGAGATGGACTGGTACGAGAGCGAGAGACACCGAAGCGTCCAGTTCACGTTGGTCCCCGCGCGTCATTTCAGCGGCCGAGGGTTATGGGACCGCAATGCGACGCTGTGGGGTTCGTGGATCGTGTCGTCTGATGCGCTCAATGTCTACTTCAGCGGTGATACCGGCTATTCCGAGACCTTCAAAGAGATTGGTGAACGATACGGGCCTTTCGATGTGGCCGTTATCGATAGCGGAGCGTACAACGCCGATTGGTCACAGATTCACATGATGCCTGAAGAGACTGTCCAGGCGAGTATTGATCTTGCCGCATCAGTCATGGTGCCGATTGGCTGGTCTAAATTTGACTTGGCGCTACACCCCTGGGATGAACCCGCAATAAGGCTGGCAAAAGAAGCTCAGATCAAAGACGTTAACGTCGCCTCACCGTTAATTGGTGAGGTATTTGATCTAGAGGAATTTCCCCAAATACGGTGGTGGGAACGGGTAAGAGCCGAGCTCATGCACCTGATTCATAGCACAAGCAGCTAGGCTCAGGACAGTTTTCTCTGTAAAAAACCGTTAGAATTAATCCGTTGATAATGGAAATTAACTGGCATCTCGGGTAATCGCTGGAATTAGGAAAAACCCTCGTTTCCATCCACTTATCAATCGTCGCTTTTCAATACGCGCCCGTAGCTCAGCTGGATAGAGTACCTGGCTTCGAACCAGGTGGTCGGGAGTTCGAATCTCTCCGGGCGCGCCATTTAGCGCTGCATTTGCACCTAAAGCGGGTAAAGG
>JAERSQ010000002.1 GCA_016845525.1 Pseudomonadota bacterium | reverse complement strand
GTGTTGGTCATCACCAGTCCGAAAGTAAAAATGCAGCGATACCAACCCTGACGGATTGACGCTGATACTGAGGTTGTTCTTGTTGGCCCGGTACTTCTTGGGCTTGGGCTTGAAGGACTTGAGGAAGTTGGCGGTTATCTTCTGCATGCAAAAAAGATCACTTTAAGATCACTTTGATGCTGCGGATTATAACTTATTCTGTTTTTTAGCCTTTATTTTTAGAGTGAACCGTTGCGATCCATCCACCACTTCGGCATATTGATCAGAAACATCAGGAAACCGCCCTATTTTATCTCTCGAATGCTAGTTTGTGCTCGGGGCGGAGGGGATATCCGACTGGGTGCCGTCGTTCTCATTCGCTGCATCCACGCTCGGTACATCCGAGGATTCCGAAGCGTTTTCGGTCGCCATGACACTGCGTGGTGTGGCGCTCTGCTGGGTATAGATATAGGCAAGACTGAGTCCGGTGACGAAGAACACCGCCGCCAGCCCCGCAGTGACCCGACTCAGAAAGGTGGCTGAGCCGCGACTGCCGAATACCGAACTTGAAGACCCTCCTCCACCTCCTCCAAATGCCGCGCCCATGTCCGCCCCCTTTCCCTGCTGAAGCAAAACAAGGACGACGATCGCAATGGCTGCGACGAGATGCACAACGGTAAAGATGCTGGTGAGCAGGTTCATTGGGTAGCCGCCTTAATAATACCAAGAAAGTCGGCAGCCTTTAGCGAGGCGCCACCGATTAAGCCTCCATCAATATCCGGTTGCGAGAACAATCCTGCCGCGTTATCCGGTTTCACGCTGCCGCCATAAAGTATCCGGGTCCCGCCGGCCGCCTCTTCACTGGTCCCGGCGATTCGCGCCCGTATGACCGCATGCACCTCTTGGGCCTGCTCGTCGGTCGCGGTTAGCCCGGTACCGATCGCCCAGACCGGCTCGTAGGCTACCAGCGCTTTTGGGAAGACGTCGATTCCGGCCTCGGCGATCACCGCATCCAACTGGCGGCAGACCACTTCTGCCGTGACGTCGCTTTCACGCTCTTCACGAGTCTCCCCAACGCAAATAATGGGGGTCAGGCCCTTGGCCACGGCAACGGCAACTTTGACGCCAACATCAGCATCGCCCTCTCCATAGAGACTGCGGCGCTCCGAGTGGCCCACTATAACGAAATCACAGCCTGCGTCGACGAGCATGTCTGCAGCTACCGCCCCCGTAAAGGCTCCCGCCTCGTGGGCATCCAGATCCTGGGCACCAACGGCAATCGGCGCCTCACCGACAACCTGACGACACAAATCCAGGTAAACATAGGGCGGACAGATGACCACATCTGCACCGCCACCTTCCGCAAGCCCAGAACAGATACCCGAGACGAGTGTCTGGGTCATCTCGCGACTTCCGTTCATCTTCCAGTTTCCGGCGACCAGCGGCCTTCTCATTGAGATTCTCCAGCACCAAGAGTATGCGTAGGTGACCCGGTTTACCGGGCAAAAAAGGCTGTGAATGTTAACGGCCGAAAGGTAGAGACGCAAGCAGGACGGCTTTGGCGATTTTGTCAAAATGGATCCGCTGAAGCCGAATCCCGGAGCGATTGCCGCAGCACGGCTCAGACCGTGGCGCTAATCTGATCTGCAAGACCCCTCGCTAACTCGCCAACCTCGACCGCACTCTCCCCTTCGACCATGACCCGGATAACGGGCTCAGTCCCCGACGCCCGTAAAACCACTCTTCCGTGCTGGCCCAATTTCGCCTCGCAGGTTTTCACTGCATCAGTAACCCGCGGGTGGTTCAGTAAATCGCCGGGCAAGACGCGTTCAATCGATACGTTCACGAGTTCCTGCGGAAAGACTTGCAAGCCTTTTACAAGGTCAGCCAGCGATTGATCCGTCATCTTCATGATCTCAAGCACGGCGAGCGCAGCGACCAGTCCGTCGCCAGTCGTGCTTCGATCCAAAGACAGAATATGTCCAGAAGTTTCCCCTCCCAGCGTCCAATTCCGGGCTAGCAGTTCCTCAAGCACGAATCGGTCCCCTACCTTCGCACGGACAAATTCAATACCCTGCGCCTCGCACGCTATCTCAACACCCAAGTTGGTCATCAAGGTGCCCACCACGCCCTGGCAGTCACCACGTTGGCGGCGATACTGGCTGAGGATGAACAGAATGCCGTCACCATCCACAAGGCAACCTTGAGCGTCGGCCAAAACCACGCGATCAGCATCGCCGTCGAATGCGATACCCACATCCGCCCCACACTCCTTCACCAGCGTACAGACGGTCTCCGGAGAGGTAGAACCTGAGTCCCGATTAATGTTGAACCCGTCCGGCTCAATCCCCACCCCCGTTACATCAGCACCCAGCTCCCGCAACACAAGCGGTCCCACCTGGTAAGCTGCACCATTGGCACAGTCGACCGCAACCTTAAGTCCGTCGAGCCTGACACCCGGCGGCAGCGTATTCCGGCAATGCTCCGCATAGCGCGGCAGCGCATCGATCAGGCGTTCCGCCTTGCCGAGCGCCTCCGGCGCCACTGTGCTCATTGGCTCAGACATCAGGGCCTCAATGGCCGCTTCAGCATCATCATCCAGTTTCCTTCCAGACTCTGAAAAGAACTTGATGCCGTTATCGTGATAAGGATTATGGGAAGCGCTGATCACGATCCCCCCGCAGGCGCCGACCTGCCGGGTCAAGTGCGCAATTCCCGGGGTAGGCAGGGGACCCGTCAGAGCAATATCGACACCGGCTGCGCTGAGACCTGCCTCCAGCGCCGATTCCAGAAGATATCCGGAAATCCGGGTATCTTTTCCGATAATGACCCGACCTCGGGCGTGGCCGGAACCTAAGACCCGACCGGCCGCCCATCCCAAATGCAAGACTTCCGCAGGGGTAACCGGTGATGTCCCCACCCTTCCCCGGACACCGTCCGTGCCGAAATAATCCCGCTTACTCATAGGCTCAGTTTACCGATGACAATGAGGGTGACGCCAGCCCGCAAACCTGGTTCAATAATTTACGCGTGACTGCGACATTATGAACGCGGACAACTCGCGCACCTTGCTCTACAGCCATCAGGGCCAGCAAGGCACTGGTTTCGTCTATGGCCTGTCTTGATTTAACCTGTGCAAGCGAGCGAACAAACCCCTTACGTGAGACGCCGATCAGGACCGGTACTCCCAAGTCCGTCAACCATCCCACCTTACTTAGCAGAGCGTGGTTATGTTGACGGGTTTTGCCAAATCCAAATCCGGGGTCAATGACAAGGCGCTCCCGATCGATGCCGGCACGACCACAGGCATGAATCCGAGACTGCAAAAATTCTCTGATCTCCCGGCCAATGTCCTGGTAAAAAGGTGCGTCCTGCATCGTCGCCGGGGTGCCTTGCATATGCATGAGACAGACCGGCACATCCAGGCGTGCAACCGCTGCCAGCGCTCCCGGCTTTCTCAAGGCATAGATATCGTTAATCATGCAGGCGCCGGCGCCCACTGCGGCTTCCATGACCTCAGAATTGCTGGTGTCCACCGACACCCTGATGCCGTCTTTCGCGAGAGTCTCGATAACCGGCAGGACCCGTGCCATTTCAACTTCCGGGGTGATCGGCTCTGCGCCCGGCCGCGTAGACTCGCCGCCCACATCGACAACATCAGCCCCTTCTGCTGCCAGTCTACGACCGTGGCGGATTGCCGCCCGATGAGAAGCGAACTCCCCGCCATCAGAGAATGAATCGGGCGTGACGTTGACGATCCCCATGATCTGGGGACCGTTCGTCAGACTGACGGAAGACACTCGGCCTCGTCCGGGCCGTTTCCTCGAGCCGGCTTGTCAGGCGGAATCGCCCGCAGGCGAATCCATGTTGGGTTTGATTTCTGGACGCTCTGCCTGCTGGCCTCCATCACCGCTGGAGCGATTGCCACCATCGCTTTCTCCAGAGGACGGCGGCCGCGGGGTTTCGCCATTCATGATCTGGTCGATCTGGTCCGATTCAAGAGTTTCCCAGTCCATCAGCGCGTGCGCCATCACTTCGATCACTTCTTTTTTGCTTTCAATAATTTCCCGAGCACGGGCATATTGTTCTTCAATTATTCGGCTGATTTCCTGATCCACCTGCTCCGCGGTTGCGTTACTGATGTTCTTATGGGTCGTCATATCTCGACCCAGAAACACTTCTGATTCGTTATCGCCATAGACCCTGGGGCCAAGGTGGTCACTCATCCCCCACCGCTGCACCATTTTCTGGGCCAAACCCGTTGCCTGCTCAAAATCATTGGCTGCGCCGGTCGTCATTTGATCCATAAAGACTTCTTCAGCAATACGGCCACCCATCAGGACTGCGATACGCGCCAGCAAGTGTTCACGATTGTGGCTATATCGGTCTTCCTCGGGCAGCTGCATCGTGACACCCAGTGCCCGACCGCGGGGAATGATGGTGACCTTGTGCACAGGATCGGTCTGATCAGAAAGTACTTTAGCGACCACGGCATGGCCCGACTCATGATATGCAGTATTGAGACGCTCTTCTTCCGGCATCACGATCGACCGTCTCTCGACACCCATGATGACTTTATCCTTGGCGAGCTCGAACTGCTCCATCGTTACCTTGCGTCGACTTGCGCGAGCCGCAAAGAGCGCCGCTTCATTCACGAGATTGGCCAGATCCGCTCCGGAAAAACCCGGCGTTCCCCGGGCAATGATGGCTGCGTCCACATCGTTATCGATAGGCACTTTGCGCATGTGTACTTTGAGAATCGCTTCACGACCCCGGATATCAGGCAAGGGTACGTGCACCTGGCGATCGAAGCGCCCTGGGCGCAATAGTGCGGGATCCAGAACATCCGGCCGGTTCGTTGCGGCAATGACAATGACGCCCTCGTTACCCTCGAACCCGTCCATTTCCACAAGCAACTGATTGAGGGTCTGTTCACGTTCGTCGTGACCTCCGCCCAGGCCTGCGCCGCGTTGCCGCCCGACGGCATCGATCTCATCGATAAAAATGATACAGGGCGCAACTTTCTTGGCCTGCTCAAACATGTCCCGTACCCGGGAGGCGCCCACGCCCACAAACATCTCAACAAAATCCGAGCCCGATATCGTGAAAAACGGAACCTTGGCTTCTCCTGCGATCGCCCTGGCCAGCAGGGTCTTACCCGTTCCCGGACTCCCGGTCATCAGCACACCGCGGGGAATCTTTCCACCCAATTTCTGGAAGCGCGAAGGATCCTGCAAAAATTCCACCAGTTCGCCGACCTCCTCCTTCGCTTCATCAACTCCTGCCACATCCTCGAAAGTGACATTGTTCTTATCCTCGGTGAGCATTCGAGCCTTACTCTTACCAAAACTCAGCGCGCCGCGGCCGCCGCCCCCTTGCATCTGGCGCATGAAGAATATCCATACGCCGATCAGGAGAAGCAATGGGAACCAGCTGATGAAGATCTGCATCAGCAGTGAGGGCTCTTCCTCTTTCTGCGCCTTGATCACAATGTCGGCTTTCAGGAGATCGTTGACGAGGCCGGGATCTCCGGGCGAATAGGTAACAAATCTCTCGCCGTTACGGCCCCTGATGTATATCGTTGCTCCGTCTATCGTGACTTGTTCCACGGAGCCTCTTTCAACTTCATCCAGAAATACCGAGTAATCGATCTCCTGACCGACCCGATTTTGTTCCGGTGCGAAATTATTGAATACCGCCATCAGGACCATCGCGATGACGAGCCACAGGACCAAATTCTTGGTTAAATTATTCATAAGCCTTAAATGATCAAACTTGAATCAACAATCAGATCTTCCGTAATCAGCAAAGCAACCGACCCATCGCAGATTTTGAGAGTTTTGGTTAAGAAACACAAACATCTTCCCCGCCCAGGGGTTGGCGGGCCACAAGATAGGCCTCTGTACTTTTAGCCCGCGAGGCGTCCGGCTTTCGAACGCGAACCACTGCAAACGCTTTTTCCACCCTCTGACGCAACGAATCAGCCTGCTCTCCTTCAAAAAACTTCGCGACGAATACCCCTTTTTGCCCAAGATGCCGCAGCCCAAAGCGCATGGCGGCCAGCACGAGAACTTCCATCGCCGTCTGGTCGACGCTGGATACACCAGTAAGATTGGGGGCCAAATCAGAAATTACAAGGTCTGCGGGCCGTCCTGCGAGCGCCTGATCTATCCTTCCAACGACCGCGTCATCCAAAAAATCGCCTTTTATCCCCGCCACTCCCGGAATATCCCCCATATCAAGCCGATCCACCGCCACAACGACACCCGTGGGCCCCACTTTTGCCGCTGCGTATTGACTCCAACTGCCGGGCGCCGCGCCAAGGTCAACTACCGACATTCCCGCGCGAATGAGCCGCTCCTTCTCATCGAGCTGTTGCAGCTTGAACGCAGCACGAGACCGATAGTCGCTTTCTCTCGCCTTCTTGACGTAGGGATCCCGGTTCTGCCGCGCTGACCAGCTGCGGGAGCGTGAAGCGCGTTTAGAACCCATTGTGCGTCAGTGTTATCCTGTCACTTGGTCGTTGATTCACCCAAAGAGACCCTCATGAAGCTGAGCGGAAAACAACTGAATCACCTGCGCTCTCTCGCTCATCACCTTAAACCCGTGGTCACCGTGGGTGCAGCCGGTGTAACACCCGCCGTCGCGTCGGAGCTCGACGGCGCCCTGACCAGCCATGAGCTGGTCAAGATTCGACTGCCCTCGCTTGGCAAAAGTGAAAAGCGGGAACTGCTCGAACGTTTGTGCGCGATGACAGAATCCGCTCCTGTACAACTGATCGGTCGCATCGGGGTCGCTTTCCGGATGTCGCCCGCCCAGTTGATACGTCTCCCCTGAGATTCTAACCACCCCCTGTCTGGGCTATGTGTTTTGTTGCCGTCGCACTCGGAATTCACGCTGAATTCCCGTTAATTATCGCAGCCAACCGGGATGAGTATTTCTCCCGGCCTGCTGAACCATTGGCCCGTTGGTCCGGGTCGCCCACTGTCATCGCGGGTCGGGATCTCACCGGGGGTGGTACCTGGCTTGGACTCTCGCAAGAGGGCCGCTTCGCCGCACTGACAAACTGTCGGACAGACACCGTCTCGGCAAAGCCCGGGTCTCTGTCACGCGGCACGATCGTGAAGGATTTTCTGCTCGGAACGGGTGACGTCCTGAGCGATGTCGAAAGCGGTGCGCTTGCAGGCCGGCCTGATTACGGGGGGTTTAACCTGATAGCGGGGACGGCTTCAAAGGTATCAATTTTAAGTAACGCAGCGCAGTTTCATACCTCGGAAACCTCTGGCGTATTCGTTTTGAGCAATTGTCCACCTGATGTGCAATGGCCCAAAACGCGGATTGGCGCAGAACGTTTTTCAGCGCTGCTACAGTCTCCAGGAAAAGCAGAAAAGCTTAAGGCTGCGCTCTTTGGATTTCTTGCCAATCCGGAGCCTGTGGCGTCGGCCGCAGATGGGCGCGATGACAGTCTCGGAACCCAGCCGCTTGAGAGAGTCGTATTCGTAAGAGGAAGCCAGTATGGCACCCGGGCAAGCAGTGTCGTGCTGGTAAATCATAACCAGCACGCCGCATTCTTCGAGAGAACCTTCGACGCGCAAGGTCGACTGATGCTTGAGAGCGTGGAGTATCTCGACCTCGGCAGACCGGCCTGACCGTTACACTCATGGAGACCGCTCTAATGCGTTTCCAAGAGCCTATTCGCAGCCTCAGCCAGCTTCTTTCGTCCGATGAACAGCTGCCACTTGCGTCCGCCATGCTCATGAAAAAGATACGCGGCGCGCACCCCTGCCAACAGAACCGCCCGAACCTTCAGCACAACGTCGTCATCCCTTAAATGCTGCTGGTTGCCCCGGATCATGATCTTTGGCGTCAGCGTGCTCACAGTCTCTGTATAAACCCTGGCGAAAGCGGCAACCGCTTCCGGTGAAACCGGATCCCGAGCGAGCGATTCATCCTGCAGATGGACCAACTCAGTACGAAGGTGTGATGCTACTGCCTTGTCGCGCCGGAGACGCTTTTGGATATCGATCAAGGCAACCGTATATCGCAACCTTTCAACCGCCGGTGGATCAGGGTGATTTCGTCCCAAATCGGGCAAGCCCGCATAGACGCCGTGCACCCCCCCTAACGCGACCTCGGGATCGGTCTGATTCAGGATCAGAATGCTGCCAAGTGCACATCGTAACGGCTCCGGCTGGGCGTGGCCCCGCCGGGCGAGCTCCTGCGCCAGCATGGCGCATTGAGAAACTCCGGCCAGCGCCAAAACGCGCTGTGCCGTGATTGTCCGTTCCCCGCGGGTCATAAACCTTGTCTGAACAGCCAGGGGCTCTTTGGACAGCCGTCAAAGCGAATGCAGAGACTCATCGATGCGTTGGCGGACTTCATGCGCCACCTGCAGCGCCCGCACCCCCGCTTCTCCGTCGACAACGGGATGCCGACCGCTCCTGACGCAGTCCACGAAATCCTCCAATTCGGCATCCAATGGAGGTCGGGGCGTTACCTGAATCGATTCGCTGATGATCGGCGCAAAACCGCCGGCTTCCGGACGCGGGCCGGGACGAGCCACGTCGATCTGTTGGTCCTCAAAATTAAGGGCGAGATAGCAGGATTCCGCGAAAATACGAATTCTGCGGAATTTTTTTGAAGACACACGACTGGCTGTCACATTGACCACTGCTCCGTCTTCAAACTCCAACCGGGCATTGGCGATGTCGACATGATCCGTTATAACGCGCGCGCCGACCGCCGAGATATAGCGCAGCTCTGAAGACACGAGGGACAGGACGATGTCGATATCATGAATCATGAGATCTGTAACGACGTCTACATCAGTGGCTCGGGCGACGAACTCTCCCAGTCGGTGCACCTCCATAAACCGCGGCCGATCGAGTTCAGCAGCAAGCCGAACCACGCCCGCATTAAATCGCTCCAGATGACCGATCTGCAACAGGGTTTTGGATCTGTTGGCGAGTTCCACAATTGCCCTTGCATCCTCCAGCGTGTGGGCAACAGGCTTCTCCAGCAGCACCGGGACACCCCTCTCCAGGAACGGTTCAGCAATCTCACGATGAAGTGAGGTCGGCACTACGATGCTGACCGCATCTACACTATCCAGCAGATCACCAAGATTCTGCACAAAACGACAGTCACACTCCTGTGCCACTTGGCTCCCGCTCTCGGTATTGGTATCCATGACCGCCGCCAGATTGACGTTCGGCATTCTCTGGTAGATCCGGGCATGAATGGAGCCGAGATACCCTACGCCTACGACACCCACTCTCAACGCTTTTTCAGTCATGATCAGCCGATTTCAAATTTAAGAAAATTATGCCGCAATCTGGCAACCGTAAACCGGATTTGGTCTCCCGGATTCAGCCGGTTATGGCACAATGATTTGACCGGCGGATGGGTAGCGCTAAGATGCGTCTCGTTCTAGCGTCGACATTACCGCTCAACATTCACCTCGGCAAGTCCCAAAACTCTTCTTTACATGAGCTCAATTATTGATTTTCGCAGTGACACGGTGACTCGGCCCTCATCAGGAATGCGCCAGGCGATGGCAGACGCGCCTGTTGGGGACGATGTCTACGGTGATGATCCAACGGTGAACCGACTGGAAGCAAAGGCTGCCGAATTGCTTGGGCAGGATTCAGGGCTCTTTGTCACAAGCGGTACCCAGGGGAATCTGCTCGCGATCCTGACTCACTGTCAGCGGGGCGAGGAATACATTGCAGGCACGAAGGCCCATGCCTATCTTGAGGAGGGGGGCGGCGGCGCGGTACTGGCAAGTGTCCAGCCACAACCCATCGAAAACCAACCTGACGGCACGCTGGATCTGGAAGCAGTTCGGGCGGCTATCAAACCAGATGACTTTCACCTGGCCATTACACGGCTGTTTTGTCTCGAAAATACCTTCTTCGGCACGCCATTACCGATGGACTATCTGTCCGAAGCCAAAGCATTAGTCTCTGGCAATGGCCTGCAATTCCATTTGGATGGCGCGCGGATCTTTAACGCAGCCGTCAGTGAAGGGATCGCCCCGGACGCGATCGGAGGCATGTTCGATTCGGTATCCGCTTGCTTGTCTAAAGGCCTCGGCGCACCGATCGGCAGTGTATTGACGGGGTCACGGGATTTCATCCAAAGAGCTCGGCGCTGGCGCAAAATGCTGGGCGGCGGCACGCGGCAGGTGGGCATCCTTGCCGCAGCGGGCCTATATGCTTTGGAACACAACATTGAACGCCTGGCAGAAGATCACGAACATGCTCTGCTTCTCGCTGCCGGGCTTGGTGAAATAGACGAACTCGAAGTTCACAAAACCGATCAACGCACCAATATGGTTTTTATATCCGTGTCCGATTCAAAACCAGAAAGTCTCGCCGGGTTTATGCGTGATCGTGGGATACTCGTCACAGTTGAAGAGAATCCTATTCGCCTGGTGACTCACCTGGATATCGACCGGCCCGGCATTCACCAGACAGTCGATGCTTTCAAGGATTACTTCCGCAAAGCGGCCTAGACGCACCCCCGTCCTTCAGGGATCGAGGGCCGACACATCCGGCGATAAAACCGGGTAAATAAAGTGAATCACGCCATTTCGGGTGCGCCGGTTCTTGAGCAGAACACGTGAGCCGTTGACAGTCGTCTCTCCGTTTACGGAGCGGACTTTTATGATCCCGCCTGAAAGACTTCTTACGCTCCCTGCTTCGACTAACTTCTCCAAGGAGTAGTCACCCCGCACGATGTGCGCGCTGACAAAACTTTCAAGAGCGGTCAGTGGCATCTCGCCCGGCTTCAGTCCATCCATAGCATCGATGGCGAGATCAACCGGAACAAACACTGTATAGCGATCCGTGCCGGCCAGTTCACTCCACGTCCCGGCAGCGGTCAGCGCCCGACCGAAGCGCTCCTTCCGCGGCCCGCTGATCGCATCAGTCATTGTGGGCAGCTGATCTTCCTGGTGATAAGACAAGATCTGGTCCGCGACAAGATACCGGCTCTCGTTCACGCTGGAAACCATAGCCCTACCACTCCGGAAGTTGGGCAACCGAATAGACGCCGCCTCGTCATATACCGTACCGCTCACGATCGCCAACTGGCCATCTTTAAGCGAACTAAGATCATCCCACTGCACACGAACGCCAAACCCGACTGCATCGGCAAGGCAGCAATACATAAAGGTGGTCATCAGAGCAAAACTGGTCCTCTCGGTGAGTCCCTCCAGACGCTTCACTACCCCGACCGTCGTCACTGATTTCCCTGGACTCACTTCCTCGCTCGGCTGTCTGGAACTGAGATCCAGTAGGAGGACCCGCGGATAACGTGCCAGATCGACCTGCTCCCATAATGCCGCTTCAAACCCCGGATCCGTCTGGTCGATCGAACCCACCGCAGGAAGATAAGGTTTGCCGATTACTACCACTGCCAACATCACAGCAAAAACAAACATGTTGGCACCCAGTCCTTTGCGCCTACCCAACACGGTGGCGACGCCGAGGAGGAGTACAAGCGCTGCACCGCTTACCGTGAGCGGCCTGAACTTGGCGTTCATCAGGAGTTCATATTGATCGGATAGGGAAAACCATAATATTCCGGTACCTATCATGACCAAAATGCAGGACTCTAAAACCCCATATATCCTTTTCACTGCATGACTCCCGACAGCCAGCCGGAATATTCGATTAACCACGATAGAACGAATACCAGCAGGATGGGAATAACGATGAGTGCCAATACGACGCGCTTCTTGAAGGTTGCGAAAAACATCCCAATCAGTTTCAGATCGACGACCGGTCCCACTGTGATGAACGCCAGCCTGGCTCCGGCCGTGAAGGTCTGAAAAGATGCCGCGACGAAAGCATCGGCTTCTGAACAGACACATAACAGAATCGCCAGCAGCATCATCCCGGCGATGGACAGCGCAACGTTGTCCGTAAAAACAGACATGCCGTCTTCCGGGAGCAGCGTTTTGAATGCGGCGGCGGCCAGGCACCCAATGACGAGGAACCTGCCCATATACATAAACTCTCCTGCGGTATGACTGAAAACCGCTCGGATCTTCTCCAGGAGTCGTTGGCTCGAGTGATCATGATCATGGCCGTGCCCGGCATCGGTCACATCCTGAACGAGCACCTCACGCAGGCGTCTCACATACAAGGCAACCACGAGCGCCACCAGAGCCGCTACGGCTACCCGAGCCACGACCATGGCCACACTGCCCCGGAATGCCAGATACGTTGACGCGAGAACAATCGGATTAACAATCGGTGCTGCCAGCATAAAAGCCACGGCGATGAATGGCGGCACCCCTTTTAGGATTAGACGCCTGACGATCGGTACAACGCCGCATTCGCAGGTCGGGATAAGGAAACCCCCGAGAATACCTACGACCAATCCACCCGCAACGCTCTTTGGCAACCAGCGCAACAGGCGCTCGGTGGCGACGAAAACCTCGATCAGGGCCGAGAACAGTGAGGCAATCACCAGAAACGGCATCGCCTCGATGAAAATGGCTGTTGCTATGCTCGCGAAAGTACCGAACATGCGAACTAACCTCTAATCTCTCCAGGGAGTAGCCCACCTCGTCGCATACCCAAACCTTAACCCTGAGCTATTCGTGACGGCCGTCACGTCCCTCGAAACATCCCAGATCAATGCATCCGGAACACCAATTTACACCGTTCAGCTTTTATTGATTAGGCAAGTAACCCGCTTCAGGCGGCGTTCTGACCACCATCGATGCCTCCCCTGACTTCGGCTTCGAGCATCTCTCGCTCCTGCATGGCTCGCTCGAACGCTTCCACACGGACCGGCCCATAACCGCGGACCTGCATCGGCCATCTCACCAGTCTCAAGACTGCGGCAAGGTTCTCCCGGGTGACCTGCAAGGTCCCAAGTAAATCGAGGGACATCTCGAAAGCGGCCTGCATCTGCAGTTGGAGCTGCCTTTCTTTGCTGAATCGAAACGGGTCGCACCATCTTCCCCGTATCCAGCGCAGCGCACTCAGCACCTCAAAAGCGGTGAAGACCCAAGGGCCGAAACTTCGCATCCTGGGTCGGCCGGAATCCGGATCGATTGATGACAATAGTGGGGGAGCAAGGTGCACTCGCAGCGTGTAGTTGCCCTCAAACTCCTGACCCAGGGATCGACGAAACTGAGGCTGACTGTAGAGTCTCGCCACCTCGTACTCGTCTTTTTCGTATAACACCCGGAACCCGCTTTCAATCAACGCCGGAACAAGTTCCGACTGAAATTCACCATCAATGTGTTCGCGCGTGGTATTGATCCAGGCCGACAGTCTGTCGGCAGTACGCGATCCGTGTGACTGGCTCAACAGATCCACGCGACGCTTCAACAGCGCCTCTTCTGAGTCGTCTTCGAAAACCTCGACGCCGTCCGATCCACCGCGGATCAGGGCATCAGCGACCTTAGAGTCTGCACCTATCCTGCGGCCCAAACGGAAGGCGTTGATATTGGAATCGACATCCCGTCCGTTGAGTTCTATGGCGGTTTCGACAGCCTGGTGGGGGATCGGCAGGGCTTCACACTGATAGGCGTATCCAAGCATGATGATGTTGGCGGTCAGCGTATCGCCAAACGCTGTTTTTGCCGCTTCCGTTGCCGGCACGGTGTACAGTTCCCCCGTTGCGCGACGGATGTCATTAACCAGATCCTCCAAGGGGAAACTTTGGTCAGGTTCATGGGTAAATTCTCCAGACATCATCTGATGCGTATTGATAATTGATGTTGTCTGGCTGCTGAGTTTCACCCGCGTTTCTTGCGCCGCCGCACTGACCACGTCACATCCCAACAGCAGATCCGATCCGCCGTCTGCGATATGCGTGGCAGTAATTTCATCGGGATGTGGCGTCAGGATGATGTGACTCGTGACGGCGCCGCCTTTTTGTGCCAGCCCCGCCATATCCAGAACTGAACAACCCATACGCGCGATATGGGCTGCCATGCCGACAATCGCGCCAATAGTGACGACCCCCGTTCCGCCAACTCCTGTCAGGATGATGGAGTAGGGTTTCTCGATGCCGGTGTTCACCGTCCCGAGGGCCTCACCTGTTTGGGATGGGAGTGAGCCCGAAGATTGAGCGGGCTTCTTCTTTTCGCCTCCGATAACCGATACGAAACTTGGACAGAATCCCTTGTTGCAGGAATAGTCGAGATTGCACGCCGACTGGTCGATTGCCCTTTTGCGCCCGAGATCGGTTTCAACGGGAATCAACGCCACGCAGTTTGACTGTATGCCACAGTCACCACAGCCTTCGCACACTGCCTCATTAATAAAGAGTCGCTCGTTTGGCGTTTCCATCAATCCGCGGCGGCGGCGGCGGCGCTTTTCCGCGGCACAGGTTTGATCATAAATAATGACTGAAGTCCCCAGCACCTTGCGCATCTGCCGCTGGACCCGTGCCAGTAGATCACGATGATAGATCCTCACGCCGGGAGCCCAATCCGCGTCCGAGGGGTATTTGTCAGGATCATCTGTTATCACTGCGATCTCTGAAACGCCTTCGGCATGAACCTGTCGCGAGATTCGCATGACATCCATCGGCCCGTCGACCGATTGACCGCCGGTCATAGCGACTGCATCGTTATACAGAATCTTGTAAGTGATATTCACCTGGGCCCCGACACAGGCCCTGATGGCGAGCAGTCCTGAGTGGAAATAGGTCCCATCACCGATGTTCTGAAAAACATGCTCGGTAGCACTGAAAGGTGCCTCTCCGATCCAGCTCGCGCCCTCTCCTCCCATCTGGGTAAAGGTCGCAGTTTCACGGTCCATCCATTGCGCCATGTAATGGCAGCCGATGCCCGCGAGTGCGCGCGAGCCATCCGGCACCTGCGTCGAAGTATTGTGCGGGCACCCTGCACAAAAGTATGGTGTCCTGCGCATTGCGGCCTCTTTGAGCGCGGAATGATCTGCGCGATGGCGAAGTCTTTCAAGCGCCCCGGCTAATGTCTCATCCCCGGTAAATTCAAGAAGGCGGTCACCAATGGCCTGTCCAATCTGCGCCGCATCAAGGCGCCCATGCACCTGAAAAAGCACTGCCCCCGACTCATCTGCTTTGCCGATTACCTCGGGAGGATTGGCCACGCCATATAAGATACTGCGGACCTGATCTTCTATCAGCGCTCGTTTTTCCTCTACCACAACCAGTTTACGCACCCCTCTTGCGAAAGCCCGGAGACCTTCGGGCTCAAGAGGCCAAGGCATGCCAACCTTGTAGAGTTTTAATCCGAGCGCTTTCGCCCGGCTCTCATCAATCCCGAGCTCGAGCAACGCTCTTCTTACATCAAGGTATGACTTGCCCGTAGAGATAACTCCCAACTGACCCTGTGCATCACCCAGCACCTGGCGGTCGATGGGGTTCTGTCCCACGAAGGCTGATACGGCGGGCAGCTTGAACTGATGCAGTCTTACTTCCTGCGCCTGCGGGGTATCGGGCCAACGAAAATTGACCCCGCCTTCAGGCATCACAAATTCATGGGGAACACTAGTTGAGATTCGATCCGGGCTCGCGATGACTGATGCAGAGGCTTCAACAGTGTCATGAACGCTCTTGAGGCCAATCCAGCAGCCTGAGTAACGGGACAGGGCCCAACCGTACAGCCCAAAGTCAAGTATGTCCTGCACCCCGGCGGGATTGAGCACGGGAATGAATGTATTGACGAGGGAGTATTCGCTCTGATGGGCGGTCGTCGATGATTCGCAGACATGGTCATCTCCCATCAGAATCAGTACACCGCCATTGGCGCTCGTACCAGCAAGATTGCCGTGTCGAAGCGGATCACCAGAGCGATCCACCCCTGGCCCCTTGGCATACCACATCGAGAAAACACCATCGTAAAGACCGTCGCCTCGCCAACCGGCTTGCTGAGTTCCCCAAACCGCCGTTGCCGCCAGATCTTCATTGACAGCAGGAAGAAACTTGATGCTGGAGGCTTCAAGCTGAGACCTGGCAAGGGCGAGTTGTTGATCGAGCGCACCCAACGGCGAGCCTCGATATCCAGTCACATAACCCGCTGTATGAAGTCCGGCCCGACGATCTGCATCGCTCTGCATCATGGGCAGACGCACCAGCGCCTGAATCCCCGTCACGAAAATCTGATCTGACTTAAGAAGATACTTATCCTCAAGTGAGACTTGTCTCAGTTCGGTCATGGTCGGGCTATGAGGGTAGGGTTCATTTTGACTAGTGGACTATTTTAGATTTCCAAGTCTGCGTAAACCGTCGCAATATGGAAACAGTAAAGTTCGCAGTCACAACGGGCTCACAATCTGCCGCAAAGTGCCTCAGCGCAACAGGAGACCGCCGCGACCGGAGCATCATGCTATCAGACTCCGATGAGGGGGGCGCAGACGCTGTCAAAAAACGGAAAAAACCAGATAAAACCTTATAGGCGGTCAGGTCTGATGGTGGTATATTCCCGCGGAATAAAGGGGGGGCAGTATGGATAGAGCAGGCTACCAGATTGACTCGACTGCGGTTCGTCGTTTCGGCTTTCTCATGCTTCGCGATTTTACGATGATGGCGTTTTCGGCCGCCGTCGAACCTCTGCGCACCGCGAACCGTGCCGCGGAAACAGAGTTGTATCAATTCCCGCTATTCACCCTCGATGGCCAACCCGCCCGGGCCAGCAACGGACTCACTGTGAATCCGGTTCGCCAGCTCACTGCCAAGGAACCGCTGGACGCCCTATTTGTTTGCGCGGGAGCAGATCTTCACTCAGTCAGTCCTGAGTCTCTGTCAGAAAAACTCAAGCCTTATATAAAGCGCGGCGTTGCGATTGGCGGCATCTGCACAGCAAGTTACCAGTTGGCTTGTGCCGGGATTCTCGACGGTTACCGATGCACACTGCATTGGGAAAATATTCCCGACATGCATAATGAGTTTCCGCATCTTGTCGTGTCTTCTGGCCTGTTTGAACTGGATCGGGACCGCTACACGTGTTCTGGGGGAACCGCTCCAATGGATATGATGCTCACCCTGATTGCGCGCGATCGCGGCCGCGCGCTTTCCGACAGGATTTCGGAAGGAATGCTGTGTGAGCGAATTCGTGACGGCGCTGACCGTCAGAGAATGCCATTACGAATGCGACTGGGTTCTAGCCAACCTAAGCTGGTCGAAGCCGTTGAACTGATGGAGTCCAATATTGAAGAACCGATGACCCTGGACGAACTCGCGACACACGTTGGAATTTCCCGTCGTCAACTCGAGCGACTCTTCCAGAAACACCTACAGTGCGTACCCACTCGCTATTACCTGGAAATTCGGCTTCGGCGGGCCCGGTCATTACTGCTGCGCAGTTCGAGGTCGATTGTCGACATCGCGTTTGCCTGCGGCTTTGTATCTGCCCCCCATTTCAGCAAATGCTATCGAGACTTCTTTGGGATTCCGCCTCGAGAAGAACGGCTCCCAAGAGTTAATCCTGCGACTCTATCCGCAGTAGAGTTGGTGCAGGACGCAACAGGCCCTGCAGCTGTGTCAACTTTGGAAGAAGCGGGTCAGGAGCCGACTGAGCTCGCGTCCTGATTATCCGCGCGCAACCTGGCAAAAAAAAACTCAAGCAACCCGGCGCACTCGTTTCCCAGCACACCCGCCGTTACCTGACATTGGTGATTTACAAGCGGAGACTGCAGCAGATTGGCTGTGCTGCCGACTGCGCCTGCTTTTTCGTCGAACGCCCCGAAAACAACGCGTTCAACCCGTGCCTGAATGATCGCGCCCGCACACATCAGACAAGGTTCAAGGGTGACATATAGCGTTGTGCCGCCAAGGCGGTAATTCTGAAGACGGCTCGCCGCATCCCGAAGCGCAACAATTTCGGCATGGGCAGTGGGATCGTGCATCCCTAAGGGCCGGTTATACCCCTCGCCGACAATCCTGTCGTCCAGAACCACGACCGCACCCACCGGAACTTCTTCCTGGTCGGCAGCTCGGCGCGCCTGGATTAGGGCCTGACGCATCCAGCGTTCATCCGTAGACCTCATGAAATCACAACGTT
The DNA here is from genome assembly GCA_016845525.1 of Pseudomonadota bacterium. Lineage (GTDB taxonomy): Bacteria > Pseudomonadota > Gammaproteobacteria > Arenicellales > UBA868 > UBA868. Next base: position 2,984 of record JAERSQ010000002.1, on the reverse strand, counting down.
GTGTGCTCACCCGCCGCCCTGAATCTGCGCGTGCACTTAAGACGTCTTTTGATCATTGGTGTGGGTATCACACGGTATCCCCTGGAATTTCGCGTGCGGGCCAAGCGGACGCATCTATCACTGCACGGTAGGCATGCCACGTTGCATGGCCAATGAGCGGAAGCAGGACGGCAAAAGCCAGTAGTGCCGTGGCAAACCCTGCGATTACGCAGGCAACAATGATGCCCGCCCACACCGCCATTGCCTGCTTGTTGCGCAACACTGCATTCACACTCGTGATAGCCGCCGTAACCGAGTCAGTCTTCCTGTCCAACAGCATGGGCAACGAAAACGCACTGACCCCGAATACAATCGCTGCAAACATTGCCCCCACGGCACTCCCTATGCCGAGAAATGGGATCAGCGCTGACCAGTCGCCAACCCGTTCAGATGGAAAAAACACATGGACTGTTGACGCTGCCCGGGCCCACACCAACAACACAATCAGTATGACCACTCCCAAAGTCAGCAATTCTCTTAGAGCTTTCCATCCATGTTTCAGGCAGAACGTGACTGATGGGATTTGCCCGGCTTCCAACCTGCGACTGATGGAATAAAACCCCACGGCCAGCAAAGGCCCAATGAAAACAAATCCGGTCGCCAGTCCAAGATAAAGCGCCAAGGTGCCGAAATACCATGTCGCGCACGCAATGACATAACTGAGAGAAAGAAGGGCTACCCCCAGAGCGATGCTCGGAACCGGAGCGCTGCGTAAATCTCCCCAGCCCCTTCTCAACCAAATAACGGGGTCATGGAGCTTGGCGCTCCGGCAAGGCGCGATGAATGGTAATGCATCCAGTTCCGGCGACCTGTCGCCGTCGGCAGAGTCATTTGGCATGGTCGTTTTGGGTATTAGACATCCTCAGACCGGGGCTCAGGCAACGGTCTCGCAAATAGTCTAATGCGTTACAGCGATTACGTCAGGAGAAGTCGTCTGGCGTCATTCCAGCTTTGCCCGCAGGGTATCGCTACCCTCCCCTCCCAACCGGGTCGCCAGATACCCAATCACCAGCCCGACTATCGCTCCCTCAACGACAAGCCAAAACGGTGATGAGAAGACCTCGCCGGGAAACCAGTGACCCATAATCGCCTGAAGGTCATCATAGATGAACAGCATCAAAACAAAATTCATCCAGGCCCCGATCCAGGGCGCTCTGAACCACCACGGCATTGGTAACGAAAGAACCGGATGCCAGGTAAAGACTCCAAAGACACCGATAAACGCGCCGACTGTGGGATACCATAGCAGAATCCCCCATCGGAACATTGTGTCAGCTTGAGGCTCAACCAGCGACAAGGTGGCAAATCCGATCAGCCCGAACAGCAAACCGATTCCCTTCCCTACAGCGATACGGGAAATTAAAGACGGCTTTGCAAAAATATCTGCGCTTATACGAATCACGTCAGGCTGGCCTCCCAGAACAAGATCACGAAAAACGCTTTTGAAAGCGGTGCATCCGGACAGTAGGCCATAAAACGCCTTTTTTGAGATTGATTCAGGTCAAATCTTCTCCGCGCCGAGCCGTTTTGACCCGGGATTATCCGCCGGACTCTCGCTTTTTTGCTCCGTCTCCGGACCGTCGGCATATTTCGACAGAAACGCCTTTAAGCGCTCGAGATCATTCTCAGTCAGGTTTGTATCATTGATGACCAACTTAAAGCACTCGCCCAGAATGCTTTCCCGATTAAGTGACGCCTCATACGAGACACCGTAGCAACTCACCGGATGGGGAACCCCCTTAGGATGCACTACCCGTTCGGAAGAAAACTCGAAAAAGTCCTCCACCAGAATTTTCGTATTCTCCGAGACCAACACCTCGCCAGATTGAGCCTCCGACTCCAGTCGCGACGCCACGTTGATCGCCCTGCCAATAGCGGTGTAGTCAAGTCGGCTGGTGCTGCCGAAATTCCCTACGTTACAGAATCCCGTATTGATACCGACCCGAACGTTGAGATCAACTGGGAAGCCGAATTCGCGTCTGATATAGGGTTGTAATGCGGCAATCCGAATTTGCATTTCTATCGCCATATCCACGCAGTTCTTGGCATCCTGAGCCTCTCCCTCAGAATGGGGGTCGCCAAAGAAAATCATGATGGCATCCCCGATAAATTTATCGATCGTGCCGCCAAATTTCTCAGCGATAGCGCTCATCTCCGTGAGATAAAAACTCAGGAACTCGCTGATCTCTTCGGCTTCTATTTGCTCAGAGATCGAAGTGAAGTCGGCGATATCCGAAAAAAAGATGGTGAGCTTTTTGCGCTCACTTTTCTTATGGATGTCCAACGAGCCACTGAAAATCTGCTCGTATAACTGGACTGGCAAATATCGGGAGAGTTTTAAGGAGATGCCTTCAATTTTCTCCTTTTGGGCCTCGACCTCTTCGGTCGCCTGCCGCAACAACTCTTTCTGACGGTCCAGTTCGACCGCCATGGATTTCCTCAGTTTGGACTCCAGAGAGAGTTTCTTGTTCTCTTTTTTGAGCTGCTTGATCTCCTGCTCTAGATCGCTCATGACTATCTCTGGTCAAGATTCTCCAGGAGTTCACCGATACGCTCGAGTGTGCCGTTATGCTCGTAGGATTCTCCCGACACGGAAACGGACTCCATGCAGGAAGCTTTGTTATAGGCGAACAACTCGACTTTTGGAGCAAACTCATAATGTGCTTTTAGCATTCCTGCAGGCACATAAATCATTCCTTCGATCAGATCAGGCTGGGTATACAACTTGCAGCCGCAGTTAGGGCAAGAGACAACATGCAACAAATTCCCGCTGCCCCCTTCATAGGAGTAAGTATTCACCTCTCCCGTAATGCTGATGTCGTCGGACGAGTAGGCATAACCAAAAAATGAATTGCCGTGAAGCTTCTGGCAATCACTACAGTGACACACAAAATGCATCATCGGGTCGTTTTCTAGACTGAACTCTACTGAACCGCACTGACAGC
>JAERSQ010000001.1 GCA_016845525.1 Pseudomonadota bacterium | reverse complement strand
CAGCGGGTTGGCGCTTGCCAGACTCACGGTCCCCAGAGATTTGGGACGTTCCAGATTGATATCGATCTGAACGCCGGGTTTGGCCACCTGTCTGCCGCGCACCAGAAGGTGGCGGCCCAGTCGCTGCATTAACGGCGCCTTTTCGACATCGCCGTCGGTCATATTTTCATGGACCGTCATCGGTGTCATGAAGGTCTCAAACTCAGGCATCGCCGGATCGTTGAGCCCATGGAAGATTACCGAGGAGAAAAAAGCGCCTCCACCGGGGCCGCTGCCGTTGAACAACCACCTCGCCATCAGCCAGGCAGCCCGATCCAGACGCTGGTGGCGAGCCAGACTCAGATCCATACGATCTGATCCGTACTGCATCGATACGTCCACATGATCCGCGAGGCTCTGACCCACTCCCGGCAGATCAACGACAGCATTGATGCCGTGCTGATTGAGGTGGGCGGCAGGCCCTATTCCGGAAAGCATCAGTGTCTGCGGCGTCCCGAACGCACCCTGACACAGGATGACCTCTTCACGGGCATATATTTTCTCTTTGCCCAGCGTCTCGATTCCCTTTGCCACTCCGCCTTCAAGGATCACCCGCACCGCCTGCCGGCGTGTCAGGATCTTAAGATTGGAAGGCGGCTTTGCAAGATAGGAGATCGCGGCTGACTGGCGAATTCCGCGGTGAACTGTGCTGTCCGTGCGGCCAACGCCGGCGCGGTGAGGTCCATTGAAATCATCCAGACGCTGATGACCGCAGGCCACAGCAGCCTCAATAAACGCCTCTTCCAACTCGCCAAAATTCACGGATGCTTCGGTCTTTACCGGGCCATCGACCCCATGCCAGACACTGCTGCGATCAACGGCACCCTGTGAGCGGCGAAAATACGGCAATAAATCGGAGAATCCCCACCCTGAAAGACCGCTCTCCCGCCATGCGTTGTAATCCTGCGGAACGCCCCGGATATAGATCATGCCGTTCATGATCGAAGACCCTCCCAGCGCCCGGCCACGCGGAAAGTAAATCTTGCGATCATTCAGTGCCGGTTGCGGGACTGACTCAAAACTCCAATCCAGTTTCGCATTCCCAAAGACCAAGCCGTTACCGGCCGGCATCCGGATAAAGAGATTCCGACCTTTTCCCCCAGCCTCAATCAGGCAGACACGGACTTGCGGGTTTTCTGCCAAACGCGCCGCCAATACGCATCCTGCAGAGCCTCCCCCGACAATGACGTAATCAAATTCCATCGCTTTTGGAAACCCTTAGATGCGCCGCACCTGCCGGATCACCTCATCGGTCATCTGCTGAGTGGTGTGTTTACCGCCAAGATCAGGGGTTGCGAACCCTGCCTGCAACACCACCTCAACGGCCGTGCCGATCTTTCGGGCGCCCACCGATTCGCCCGCACTGTACTCAAGCAGCATGGCCACGGACAGAATGGCGCCTATCGGATTGGCGATACCGGCACCGGCGATATCCGGCGCACTGCCGTGCACAGGTTCGTAAATTGCCGGTCGTTCCGATCGGCCGCTCTGTGGCAACTCTGACAGACATGCCGAAGACAACATCCCGAGTGAACCCGAGACTGCCGCTGACTGATCGGAGAGGATGTCGCCAAAGAGGTTACCGGCCAGAATCACGACAAAGTCGCCTGCATGCCAGGACAGCTGGTAGGCGGCTTTGTCCGCAAAAAAATGGGTCAGCGTCACATCGGGGAATTCACTTTCGCCAATCTCCTGCACGACTTCACGCCAAGGCTTGCCCGCCATAAAAACGTTAGCCTTATCGACAGAAAGCAATTTTCCGGTCCGACGGCGCGCCACTTCAAACCCGATCCGTGCAAAGCGCACGATCTCAGCTTCTGTGTATTCGTTAAGATCATAGGCCCGACGGCTTTCACCGGCATTGTCGATACCGCGGGTGGGCGAAAACATGGCGCCACCGCAAAGTTCCCGGACGACCATCACGTCTGAGTTTCGCACCACTTCGGGTCGAAACGGTGTGCGGGACAGCAAAGGATCATACGCACGCGCCCAGCGCAGGGAGGCAAACACCTCAAGCTCGTGGCGCAATTTCATGAGCCCATCCTGCTCTTCGGGGCCACCCTCCACCGCGATGTGGTCCCATTTCGGCCCACCCACTGCGCCAACCAAGAGTGCATCGGAATGATGAGCCTGTTGGAGAGTCTCTTTGCGGACGAACACGCCGTAAGCGTCAAAGGCAGCGCCGTGAAGTACATCCTCTGAGATATCGAGTTTCAAAGAAACAGTCGCCGCCACGGCCTCCAACACCTGCAGGCCGGAGTGGACGACTTCGGGGCCAATCCCATCACCCCCCAACGCCAGAATCTTCAGCGCCATTTCTACCCTCGCAACCAAAAGAATCGTACAAAACTCAACTGCCTCAGAAAGTCTTATTCCAAGGAATGGGCTCTGTTATTTCACTGGCGACTCATTACTCGCGTATTGCGACACACCGTTCTGAATTAGAAAAATGACCGATTCAGAATCGATGATGACGTCCCGTAGGCCCTGAAAGCCTGAATCGACAGCTTCCGGACAGAATCCATCGCCAAGGGCTATACCCTTTCGCGTCACTTCGAAAAGATCCTTTCCGACTCGGTAACATTAATTCAATGACAACTTAAGATTTCCCGAATAGCCATCGATTCAACTACATCAATTTGGAGTCTACTCACAGAGATAGGTGGCTAGTGCTTCTGAAGAACATAGATCATCTCCCCAATGACATCTTCAGGCTCGTGGGTAGGCACTACCCTAAATCTCAAGTCTAGTTTTTCGTTAATCCAACCAAGAAAATCATCAAATGAAGCGCGATTCCATACATGCACATGGATACTGCGCTCTCGATGGAAGTTATACAATCTGTTGCGCTTAAACGGGTTTAACGGTAAGCGGTTACCGTCATAATAACTAATTGGGATACCATTTTTCTTGAAGAACTTAATTACTTCAGGGTGGGGTATATCAACCACCTCTTTGTTTTGAAGAAAATCCTTTAGATGTGATCGGCTAATTTTTGACGTACCACGACGGTAATCTCTCCATAGATGTGCATTAGTAGTTAGTTTCCTATTTCGATCAAACGTGTGTTCTTTGTCCGGAACAGTTAGGAATAGTATCCCGCCAGCGGGCAATATTTGACTGCATCCTTCGAGAAATTGAATAGGATTTACCAAATGCTCGATAAAGTGATTAGCGATTAAGAAGTCGAACCTCTGAGGTGCTAACGTATTGAGAGAAGCGAGGTCATTGAAGTCAACGAGAATATCGGGTTCTACAATCGCATCTGCTATGTCCTGCAATTCAGGAAATATCTCAAGAGCCTGAACTTTAGTTAATCTATCCGCGAAAACCGCCGTAGCCCTAGTTTTATCAAGCAGGAGCGGGTTATTCAAAGCTCCAAACTCAATACCACGGCCCGTGAGGTGGGCTAACGCTAAGTCTTCTTTGACACTCATTATATTGATTGAGGTTTAAATTCAAGTTTCCTGTCGGGGATGAGCAACACTATCACTGATCGGTACCGTCTAGGAATATGACACGAGAAAAATGAACGTTGCGACACCCACAAAGACTGCGGGTAGGACCCTTTTGCCGCCACCAAAGAACACTCCCACACCGATTACAAAGGCCAGCACCCTAAAGAGGAGCGGAGTTTCCATGAGCGGTCCGATCGGCAAAATGACCATTCGAGCAATAAGCCCGCCCAGCATTGCATAGGAAACGAATGTCACCCACTGGAAAACCGGACTGTCACTCTTGATTCGGGCCGCGAACATCACGCCCGCGCCTCGCCATAAGTACGTTCCCACGATAGCGCCGCTTGTCAGCAGCACAAGTGCGATGGCAGACGATTCGTTCATGAAACTGATTGCCGGCCCTTAAGGCGATTATTCGAAAGGAAGGCCAATGTGCCGCCCACAACACCGGTCAAAAGAAGATCAAGATCCGGCGCGAGGAGATGAAACATGATGCCAAGCGGCGCCCCCACCACAAGCGCAATCATCGAGGGTCTGTTCTGGACCCCTGCCAGCAACACCGCAAAAAACAGGGGGTTCATAAAGATGAGCCCCAATGCAATAGGTCGGGGCATCAAACCCACGCCAAAATACCCAATGACAGTACCGAGGGTCCCTGCGCTCATGCAGATCACCGCAAATACAATGTAATAACGGCGGCGTAACGTTTTCTCAATCTCGGGAAATCGTTTAAGGCCCGCAGCCCAGGAGTTGATCGAAAGCATCTGCACGAGTGCGAAATCCCATCGGGACTTGGGCCGCGCCTCATTCATGAGAGGCATAAACGCGACCACCATGGGGAGAAACCGAGCATTGGCCAGAGCCACTCCCAAAATCACAAAAAATGCCGACAGGCCGGCGACATGCATCTCGACCAGTGCCAACTGACCCGGCAACCCCCAGATTCCCACCGTTGCCGCAATGGCCATCGCAAGAGGCAAACCGCTCTCATGAACCAGAGACCCAAAGCCCGTCATGCTTGCAAGCAAGGTTATAGAGGGGAAACCAACCGCGTCCCGCCAAGCGAGGCGATTCACTGCGCTCGCGCTGGCGATCATGAGACCATGTTTATGAAATAAAGTGCGAACACCTGACTAAAACTTTCCAGCGTTGAAATCACGAATGGCTTGTTCAATTTCGGCCCGCGTATTCATCACAAAAGGGCCATAACGGGCAACGGGCTCGTTCAACACCTGCGCTGCTACCAGCAGAAATCTTGCGCTAGACGCCCTGGATTCAATATGCACGGCGTTACCCGCGCTGAGAACTCCCAGTTGTCTTGCGGCAACCGTATCGCTGCCTGTATCCGATCTTACCGATATCTCGCCCTCGATAACAAAAACAAAACCGGCATGATCTGGCGGAATCGACTCCTCTATGCTGTTCCCGGAAGATAAACGGATATCAAAGTAAAGCGGCCTTGTTACGACACCTTTGACGGGCCCGGCTGTTCCCTGACAGGTCGTACCCGTGATGACATTGATATCCACCCCCGGCGTGCGACGCTCGACAGGAATCTGATTCTTCGGGTACTCGTGATACGCAGGATCACAAAGTTTTTCTTTGGCAGGAAGATTTACCCACAACTGGAATCCCGCCAACCGGCCATGTTCCTGCTCAGGAATTTCTGAGTGGATAATTCCCCGCCCTGCCGTCATCCACTGGATGCCGCCCGCCTCTATCACTCCGCCATGTCCTGCGTTATCTTCGTGACGCATCTTCCCCGCCAGAAGATACGTGACCGTCTCAAAGCCTCTATGCGGGTGCGACGGAAAGCCTGCAATGTAATCATTCGGATCATCAGACTCGAAAAAATCGAGCAAAAGGAAGGGGTCCAATTCCGGGAGAGACTGCGACCCAATGTAGCGGGTCAAACGCACACCCGCCCCATCAGAGGTGGGCTGCCCTGGAATGATCCGTTCAAGCCCTCGAAGAACCTGATCACTGTATCGGGAACTCATCTGAGCCTATCCCTATCCTGCCCAGATTCAGCTGTGAGGTGGATTGTGACGAAACACGGCATCATGTACCGTCCAGCGTAGCCAGGACGCCGTAAAGATCCGGCCGACGATCACGAAATACCGCCCAAGAGTCACGGTATTCTTTGACCTGGTTGAAGTCAAAGCGGTGTACCAGGACTTCCTCCTGGTCCCTTCCCGCCTGCGCCACCACCTGGCCCTCGTGATCCGCGATAAAGGAGTGACCGTAGAAGTCGAGATGCACGTCCGGTGATTCGGTCATGTACTCCCGACCGATCCGGTTAGACGCAACGACCGGCAGGATATTGCACGCCGCGTGTCCGCACATTGCGTTGCGCCAGGCATCAACCGAGTCATTACCGGTCAGCATATCCCCACCACCTCCAAGACCTGAGCCAATCGCGGTGGGATAGAGAATGATGTCGGCGCCCATGAGGGTCAGACATCGTGCCGCCTCGGGAAACCATTGATCCCAGCAGATCAGGACGCCGACGTTGCCGTACCGGGTATGGAAGACACGAAAACCCGTGTCGCCCGGGCTGAAATATTCCTTTTCCTGATAGCCCTGCGCGTTTGGAATGTGTGATTTTCTGTAGACCCCAAGGATTGTGCCGTCGGCATCCGCCATCGCCACAGAGTTGAAATAGACCTCTCCTGCTTTTTCGAAAAAGCTGATGGGCAGGACTACCTCCAACTCCTTTGCGAGTTTCGAAAAGTGGTCGACGACCTGACTTTCCTCTAACGGGCGAGCCAGGGAGCGGTGCTTGTGGCTTTGCTCGATCGGAAAATACGGCGTTTCAAACAACTCTTGTATAAGGACAATAGACGCCCCACCCGCTGCCGCCTGACGGACCAGGTTTTCTGCCCGATCAATATTTGCGTCCCGCTCCCAACTGCATGCCATCTGAGTGGCTGCTACCCCTACGTCTGCCATCTGACTTCTTCTCCGCTCAATCCGTCGCCCTGAAGGCTCGGTATGTTACTGCTTTTAACTGACTCAAGCGATCAAGCTTTCGTCTTACAATCTGACCGTTAAGGCGACAAAAGACCCATGAATTTATCCTCTCCTACCATCGCTTTTGAGGTTGCCGTGCGGTATCTCGCGGCTGGAGAGAAAAGTGCGGTGGTCCGCCCTTCCGTCGGCGGCGGCGATAGTGCTTCTGAGGAAGGCGCCTACGAAACAAGGTCTGTAAAGATGCAGAGCGCGCGCAGCATGGAAACCTCGCTTGATCGGGAAGGGTTTTTGCTGGCCAATCAACAGACTCAAGTCACTGATTTTTTCTCAGATACTGAGATTACGTCGATCTACGAAAAGGAAATCAAATCGCTGCTGATCGATATCACCGGAGCGAAAAGAGTAGAGATCTTTGATCACACCCGGCGCGCTTCATCAATTGACACCCAACGCAAGCATGGCATTCGCGAGCCTGCGGCAACCATTCACAATGACTATGATGACGAATCCGGGCGCCGGCGCTTGCGGGACTTTTTTCCTAACGAGGCCAAGGCACTTGCACAGATCCGTTTTGCGATTATCAACATCTGGCGTTCAATGAACGGGCCCGTGTCCAACTTTCCACTTGCGCTGTGTGATGCGTCGTCAGTTGCCGAAGAGGATCTGGTCAGCGTGCCCCGAGTCTCCAAAGATCGCATCGGCACGGTCCAGATGGCGACCTTTAATCCCTCGCATCGCTGGTGCTACTACCCGCACATGCAGATGGATGAAGTCCTGCTCTTTAAGGTCTATGACTCGGCCAATGACGGGCCCGCCAGATTTACCCCACACACCTCATTTGAGGATCCGAGCATCAAAGATGCACAAAAAGCAGACCGGCAAAGCATCGAGACGCGATGCTTTGTCTTCTTCTGAGGGATGCGGGTTTACCTTTGCGCTATCGGTCGATTTCGATGATTTCTTAGCGCACATTGGATTCCGGCGTGACTTGGCCATCCATCACCTTCTGGCTAACCCCGTAATAGCGGACAGTAAATGAAAACTCCTGGCCATGAGTATCGATATTGTTTACAGCATCATCGCTGCAATTAAACGAGACGGTGATCGTGCCGTCATTATTGCTGCTCCAGCGGTGCGAATTCACATTGCGGACATCCGGCAATAAGTAGCGATCTGCGTCGTACGCTGTAATGGAAGTAAAGTAAACGGACCCGGGGTCTTCAAAGGTAGTGGTAAGGCACTTGTCTCCCGCCAACAATACAGAGTTGGTGTAAAGATTTCCAACGCCAACCTCTGGCGAAGCGCCACCCCAACCATTGGCATTTTCAAGATTCCATTGATGGCGGTCGGTAATCTCAGCCGAAGTCCTTGGGAAGGTGTACTTGAAGGGTGCGCCCCGCGTCTCAGCCGTCAATCTGGCTGTCCATTCTTCGACTTCCGCATAGTCATAGGGACGAACCTCATATGTGCCAAACACCAGGGCATCCACCTTGACCTTGTCCTGTGCGGCCCTCGCCATGTCCAATCCCTTCTCTGTTCCAGTCCGGTAGATAAGAAAAGCGAACTGGGTTTCGACCTCTAGATCATAATCGCCAGCGCCAACAACGTAATGTTGGCCATGTCCTCCCTCTGTTACGACCTGCACCGACATATACACATCGACCTTTGGAATGGAGAACTGAATCCGGTTGTTCTGAGATTCAACGATAGCACTGGAGTACAGGGTGTCATCATTCATCTGTACCGTGGCAGCCTTTCTGCCACGAGGCGGCAAGTTTCGAAGATGAAGAATGTTTTTGTTGGAACCCAGGTTAACCCAGTTGCGAAAGTTTCTCGCCGTCTCGGCTTCCGCATAGTTTGCTTCGGAAACCGGAATCGTTTCAGCCGCATGGACTTGGCAGATACCAAAAATGCTCGCCGAAAAACCAATCATCCATATCGCTTTTTTCAACAGATGAAAACTCATCAGTTAATTCCTCCTGCCCAGTTTTCGCTATCGGATTCCCTCTAGCCTACGATTTCTCCTCAGACTCCGGAACTAATCCCCCAACGACCTAGTCCGCATTCAAACCCAGGGAATTGGGTTTGTCGAGGTATTCGATTGCTCCGAAGAATACAGATTAACTGTATCATCTTCCTGCCAACAGAATCGAGATCAAAACCTTTGAGATGGAGGAAATGATGACGACCGAATTTACCCTGCACGATCTGGACAGTGCGCCCGAGGGAAGCAAACCTTTACTGGCAAAGTTTCTTTCGAACTTCGGGCGAATCATCGGCTTTTATGGAATGCTGGCTGAGTCACCGGAAGCCCTGCGTGGCTATAAGGCTCTGTCTGATGCATTCGACGATACAACCTTGAGCGATGATGAAAAAACGGTGGTTTGGCAGACCATCAATGTGGAACACGAATGCCACTACTGCGTTCCTGCTCATACCTTATATGGCAAAAGCAATGAAGGTCAGTGACGAACTGAATGACGCATTACGTGACGAAACCCTTTTGCCCGATGCCAGATTGGAAGCGTTGCGCGATTTCACGCTTATCCTGGTAAGAAACCGCGGACATGCAACGGATGCTGAAATTAAAGCATTCCTTGATGCCGGGTACACCCGTCGTAATATATTAGAAGTGGTACTGGACATCTCGGAGAAAGTGCTTAGCAATTACGTGAACCATTTAACGAAGACGCCCGTAGACAAAGAGTGGGATCGATTCGCCTGGTCGAGATCAACGCGATCGTAGTTTTGGGTAACGTCCACCTTTCACGATAACCGGGTGACGCCATGAGCAATACGACGAGGCTGCTAAACATCGCATGCCTGCAGACCAGTCCGCAGCCGGATTTCCAGACTGCGCTGGATCAGGCGCTATCGCTGGCCGAAGAGGCGGCAACAAGCGGTGCTGAGTTTATTGCCACCCCTGAGTACTGCGGCGGACTCAAAACCGAAGGTTCGAGCTTTGCACCACCGAGCGCGCCCGAAGCATCTCACCCTGTCTTAAAGGGGCTCCGGGCTTTTGCCAAAGATAAAAGCCGGTTCGTTCTCATCGGCTCGATCGCCATCGACGGCCCGGACAACAAGATTCTTAACCGGAGCTTCCTGATTGATAAAGAAGGGAATATCGTAAGTCGATACGACAAGATTCACATGTTCGACATCAATCTTTCTGAGCAGCAGTCGTACCGTGAAAGTGCAACGGTTCACGGCGGACACAATGCCGTTCTCTGCCAGACACCTTTTGCCAAGATCGCGCAGACGGTTTGCTACGACCTGCGTTTTCCGAATCTCTATCGGGAGTTATCTCAATCAGGCGCTGAAATTCTGCTTGTTCCAGCCGCCTTTACGCAAAAGACCGGGGAGGCCCATTGGCATGTGCTCAACAGAGCGCGGGCTATAGAAAACGGGGCTTTTGTTGTCGCGCCCTGCGCGATTGGCAAGGTCGCGGGCGGCGGCGCAAGCTATGGCCACTCTTTGATCATCAATCCCTGGGGCGAAATCCTTGCCGATGGCGGTGATCAGGT